>DASSAT010000472.1:0-4472 GCA_035699305.1 Fimbriiglobus sp.
GGTGGGCCTCGAAGACTCGACCCACCCTACAAGACTTTACCCGATCAGCCCGGTGCCGGGCGGTTGGCGGGCCAGCTCCTCCCACTCGCGGCGGACCTCGCGCAGGCCGTAGGCGCACAGCTCGAACTGCTCGCTCAGCCGCCGGAGCACCAGCGACTCGACCTGGTACAACTCGCCGTCAAACGTGCTGGCGATGTAGTACGACCGCTTGCCCAGAGTCGTGAAGTGGACCCGGTGGTCCTTCACCGGCACCGCCTGCATCCGGTTGACCGCTTCCGGGAAGACGCCGCTCCAGAACAGGGCGAAGTCGCCGATGTGCCGATGGTACTCGCGGCGCGTGCGGCCCTCCGGCGGGAGCTTCTCCGCCTCGACCACCATCTCGGTCAGCTCGCCCAGCTGTCGGCCGTCGGCGTCTCGCAGCCGGTAGACTGCGTCCGCGTGAACGAACCGGGACAGCAGCAGCGACAGGTAATCGATCAGGGGCGGGTCGGCGACGCCCAGGGTGGTCAGGAAGGCGTGCTCGGTGATCCCGGCGAACATCCGCCGCAGCGGGTGGCCGGGGGGCGGGTCCCACATGGCCGTCGTCCTCGGAGGTAAAGCCCGGCTGGCACTTCTTTACCTTTACCTCACGGTCCGCTATGAAGTCAACCGGTGATGGCAAGAGGGTCGCGCCGGATTTCCCCGATTTCTCGCGGCCATGTGAACGGATCGAAACAATGGCACGCGGATGACGCGGATTTCAGCGCGGATGAACGCGGATCAGAGGAGAAGAGATTAAAGACAGGATTCCGGAGTTTGTCTTGATCCTGGTTTCAATCTCTGACTTCTGATCCGCGGTGATCCGCGCTGAAATCCGCGTGCCATCGCTTCTTAACTGAAGATGTCCGACGTGCAGTCGCCGCCGGGGTAGCGGACCTCGTGCGCTCGGGACGGGCCGTTTGGCTCCTTCGAGAAGTCCACGGAGAACTTCTCGTTCAGCGACAGCCCGCCCTTGGCCGTGTCGCAGTCGATTTGCAGCATCCACGACCCGGCCTTGGCCATGTCCGGGTAGAACTGGTTGTCCCACACGCTCAAGAGCGAGTTGGTCACGTAGAGCCGCTTGCCGTCGAGCGACAGTTGCAGCATCTGCGGACCGCCGCCGAGCTTCTTGCCGCGGAACTCCGGCGCCTTGCCGATCAGCCCGCCGACGAACAGCTGACCGGTCAGCTTCGGCTTCGTCGGGTTACTGATGTCGTACTGGCGGATGTCGCCGTGCAGCCAGTTGGAGAAGTACAGGTAGCGGTCGTCCATCGACACGATCAGGTCGGTGATGAGGCCGGGCACGTCCTGGCCGCCGGCCTTGACCGGCTCGACCGCGATGACCTTATCGGCTCGCCACTTGTCGCCGGCTTTGGCGAAGTGCCACATGGTGCTGCTCAGGGCCGCCCCGGCGAACCCGTTCGGCTTCGCCGGGTCGTGCAGGAACCGCACCTCCAGCGGGATCAGGCCGTCCTCGCCCAGGTCGATCGTCTGCGCGACCGTACGCTCCTTCCAGTCCCAGACGTACAGCCGGTGGCCGTACTTGTCGGCCTTCACGTCCGTCGGGTTGAAGCCTTTCAGGAACGTGTTCGGGGCGGCCCACTCGCTGGACACCATGACGTTGTGCCGCGGCTGATACCAGAAGTCGTAGTTGTACTTGATCTGCCCCGGCTGCTTCTCCCATCGGCCCGCCACGTCGTAGTTCTCGTCGAGGTGCAGGAACCCGCCGGGGGCATTGCCGGCGCCGTCTCCGAGCATCGAGACCACGATCGTCCCGTCCGGCAGGCAGTGGACGGTGTGCGGGCCGGACAGGTTGGTCTTCTTCTTGATCTCCTCCGGCTCGATGGTCTTGTGGTGCTTGAGGGCGGTCGGGTCCTTGGCGTCCACGACGTAGATGCGGCCGCTGCGGACGCCGGGGACGAGCAGGTAGCGGCGGTCGCCCGGTTTGCCGTGGCACGACGAGCAGATGTTCCAGCCGAAGTGGTGCAGCTCGTCGTTCGGGTGGGTCATCTCCAGCCGGTGAACGACTTGCGAGTAGGTGGCCGACGCCGGGTCGGCGTCCACCACGGCGAGGTAGTCCGGCTTGTTGACTCCGGTCCCGCCGTAGAGGCAGGTGACGAACAGGTGCTTCTCGCGCGGGCCTTGGATCGCCTGCTTCGGCGAGGCGTAGCCCGGGGTGTCGGCGGCGCCGAGCCGCAGGCCGGACCCGACGGCGGCGAGGCCGGCGGACGTGTGCAGGAACTGACGGCGGTTCATGGTAGAACCCTCGGCGGACAGGGGGAGGTTGTCGGTCTACGAATCCATCTACCGGTCGTCCCGCGTCGCTCTTACGCCCGTGTGTGGGTGTGACCTGGCCGGACCGACTGACAGCGTCTCTTGCCCGGTCGCCGTACAATGGGGCAACCTTCCCCCGGAGGGACGCCCTGTGTCCCGGTTCTGGCAGCACTTCATCACCGACGGCGGCCCGAACGCCCCCGAGGAGCCGCGCCCCCGCGACCCGTTGCCGACCGAGGGCGAGGCGCTGGACGCCTTCTCCCGCGTCGTTGTGGACGTGGCGGACCAACTCCGCCCCGCGGTCGTGAACCTGCGGGTCGGCCGCGGCGGGTCCGGGTCCGGCGTGCTCTTCGCCCCGGACGGGTTCCTGCTGACCAACCATCACGTCGTCCACGGGTCGCAGACGGTCCGCGTCCGGTTCTCCGACGGGACCGAACTCGGCGGCCGGGTGGTCGGCAACGACCCGTGGACGGACCTGGCGGTCGTCCAGGCCGACGGCGGTAGCTTGCCGTTTGCGAAGTTCGGCGACTCGGCGGCGCTGAAGGTCGGGCAGTTGGTGGTGGCGATCGGCAGTCCACTCGGGTTCGAGTCCACGGTGACGGCCGGGGTCGTCAGCGCCCTGGGTCGGACACTGCGGAGCGTCAGCGGGCACCTCGTCGATAACGTCATCCAGACGGACGCGGCGCTGAACCCCGGCAACTCCGGCGGCCCGCTGGTGGACAGCCGGGGGCGCGTCATCGGTATCAACACGGCGGTCATCCAGCCGGCACAGGGCATCTGCTTCGCGGTGCCGGTGAACACGGCCAAGACGGTGCTGCCGCAGTTGCTAGCCCACGGCCGGGTGCGGCGCGGCTACCTGGGGTTGCACGCCCGGCAGGTGCCGGTCCCGCCGGACGAGCGGCGGCGGTTCGAGCTGGTCCAGCCGACCGGCGTCGAGATCGTGATGCTGGAGGAGGATGGCCCGGCCCAGGACGCCGGGCTGTGGATCGAGGACGTGCTGATCGGCTACGCCAGCGAGGTGGTGACGAGCGTCGATGACCTGCACCGGCTGCTGACCCGGCTGCCGGTCGGCGAGACGCAGCTCGCGGACCTGATCCGCGAGGGCCGGCGGATCACCCGGCAGGTGACGCCGCGGGAGACGCCGGCGCGTTGAAGAGGGGCAGAGGGGGAGAAGAGGAGAGGGGGAGAATGAGAGGCGAAGACCTGGCTTGGTCTCCTCTTCTCCCCCTCTCCTCTTCTCCCTCTCTCCTCTTCTCCCCCTCTGCTTTCGACCCCTCTCCTGAAGACCCCTCTTTGTAAGATTCCGCGATTTATTTCCGATTTCTCTATTCCCCGACGGGGGTCGGATAGTATCATTCTCGCGTCGGGTGGGGGGTGCCCACTCGTTTGGGAGATGAAGACAGCTTTGCCGCACTCGTGCTACGACCTTTCTTGGCTACCCTGCTCTGAGTTACCCCTCACGGCCACCAAGCAAGATCGCAAGCCGGTATCGTCGCAGAGGGAACAGCCTGACCCGTACTCCTAGAGCCGTTGCACCGTGTCGGGACGGTCAGCACTGTGGGAACTCCGGGAAGGGCACACGCTTCGTCCGCCCTGGTGTCGAGTTCTGAGTTCGGGCCTGGTGGCCCAAAAGGGAAAGATCGTGAGCAAGAAACTGTACGTCGGGAACATCGCGTTCCAGACCACCAACGACGACCTGGTGACCGCCTTCTCCCAATACGGGACGGTGACCAGCGCCGAGGTCATCACCGACCGGGAGACCGGCCGGAGTCGTGGCTTCGCGTTCGTCGAGATGAGCGACGGGGCCGAAGAGGCCGTCGCCGCGCTGAACGGCGCCCAGCTGGGCGGCCGGACGTTGACCGTCAACGAGGCCAAGCCGCGGGAAGACCGCGGGCCCCGGGGCGGTGGCGGCGGAGGCTACGGCGGCGGCGGCGGCGGCCGGGGCGGCTACGGCGGCGGCGGCGGCGGCCGGGGTGGCTACGGCGGCGACCGCGGCGGCTACGGCGGCGGCCGGTACTAAGCAGCAATACGCCTTGAGACGGACCTGACGCGACCCCCGCCGGCCCGACCCGGCGGGGGTCGCTTGTTTTTGCTTGCCCCGCCCGCCGTTGCGGGATACCCTCGCTCCACCCTTCCGGAGCGCCGGCCATGCTCAAGCGCGTTGCCCTTCTCCTGACCGT
>DASSAT010000473.1:0-12587 GCA_035699305.1 Fimbriiglobus sp.
GCACAAAGAAGACAGGCCTTCTCTTTCCTTTGTGTATCTTTGTGTGACCTTTGTGCCGTTGTGGTGAACGCCTTGTTTTCGACGAACTCCCAGCAACTCCGTACTCAGTACTCGGTATGGACCGCGACCCTCCACCCCCGACCGGTTCGGTGCCGCGGCCGTCGCGCGGGCTACTTACCGTCCTCCGCGACCACACCTTCCGCTCGCTCAAGCACCGCAACTACCGGCTGTACTTCGCTGGCCAGATCGTCTCGTACACCGGCACCTGGATGCAGAACGCGGCCCTGATGTGGCTGGTCTACGACGAGACGGCCGACCCGATCTGGCCGCCGCTCTTGCTCGTCGCCCAGGTCGGCCCGACCGTCGTGCTCGGCGCCTGGGGCGGGGTGCTCGCCGACCGCCTGCCGAAACGGCAACTCGTCATCGCCACCCAGTCGGCGTTCCTGTGTACCGCCGTGCTGATGACGATGCTGGTCGCCGCCAACCGCATCGAGCCGTGGGTGCTGTTCGCCGTGCAGGTGGTCAACGGGCTTGTCCAGTCGGTGGACCTCCCCGCCCGGCTGGCGTTCGTCCCGGACCTGGTGCCGCGGCCGGACCTGATCAACGCGGTGTCGCTCAACTCGATGGTGTTCAACTCGGCCCGCGCCATCGGGCCGGCGCTGTCGGGGCTGCTGTTCCTGCTGGCCGGGGCGGTGATCGACGCCGGCTGGCTGCCGGGGTCGCAGCCGGTGACGCTCGGGGCGGTGTGGTGCTTCGCCCTGAACTCGTTCAGTTACGCCGCAGTGCTGGCCGCCCTGCACGCCATCACCGTGTCCGGCGAGCGGCGCGGCCCGCCGTTGCCGTCCGAGGGGCCGCTGAGCGGGTTCCGCTACGTGCGGACCCGCCCGCGGGTGGCGGGGCTACTGGCGGCGACGGGTCTGCTGTGCGTCTTCGGCTGGCCGGTCATCAGCCTGTTCCCGACGTACACCCGGATGGCGCTGGGTGCGGCCGAGAAGGAGTACAGCGTCCTGGTCAGCTCGATCGGGGCCGGCGCGCTGGTTGCGGCGCTGACCAACGCGACGTTCGGGACGGTCGGCCGGCGGGGGTTCTTCCTGCTGGCCGGGGCGAGCGTGACGACGGCCGGGCTGCTGGCGCTGGCGGTCGCGCAGTCGCTCGGGGAGGCGGTGCTCTCGGCCGGGTGCCTCGGGTTCGGGCTGATCCTGTTCCTCTCGACCGGCCAATCCGCAATCCAGCTGAGCGTGACCGACGAAACGCGCGGCCGGGTGATGGCCCTGTGGGCGATGACGCTCAGTGCCAGCGCCCCGGTCGGGCATCTGCTGGCCGGGGCCGCGGCGACGGAGTGGCCGGTGCGCTGGGTGCTGGCCGGCATGGCGGTCGGCGCGGGGCTGGTCGTCGCCGGTGCGCTGCTGCTGGCGGGCCGGAGCTGGAAGCGCGATCAGACCGGCCAGAGGTAGTCGGTCCAGAGCATCTGCACCCACTCGGCCAGCCGCTGGCCGAAGTCCGCGTCCTGCCGCTGGCCGCCGATGACGTGCTCGCCGAACGCCGCGCCGCCGATGGCGAACCGGCCGACGGCCCCGCCGCCGACCGCCAGCCCCGCGCTGACCGCGACGCCGCCGACCGCGGCCAGCAGCCCGATCCCCGCCCCCCCGGCCAGGGCGAGGACCCCGATCGCCATGCCCCCGCTGACCGCCAGCAGCCCGGCCGAGAAGCCGCCGGCCACCGCGATCCCCCCGACCGCCGCCCCGCCGCTGATCGCCAACCCGCCGACCGCAGCCCCCTCCCCGACCGCGATCCAGCCTTTCGCCACCTTCGGCTGCCCGGTAACGGGGTCGCGGCCGGCGACGACGTGGACCAGCGGCCAGCCGGCGAAGGTCCGCTTCGACTTGTATTCCCGATACGTCGCCGTGCGAATCCACCCGCCGGCAGTCTCGAGGTTCGCCAGGGCCAGCTTCATGTCGCTGGCGTGCTGGTAGCGCCGGGCCGGCTCCTTCGCCAGCGCCCGCAGCACCAGTTCGTCAATCCGCGCGTCCACCCGCGCCTTCACCGACGGCGGATCGAACCGCCCCAGCGGCAGCTCGCCGGTCAGCAGCTCGTACAGCAGCACGCCCAGCGAGTAGATGTCGGCCCGGTGGTCCACCTCGGTCGGCCGCTCCCACTGCTCCGGGGCCATATAGTGCGGCGTGCCCATCGCCTGCCGGGTGTGCGTCAGCGACAGCCCGTCCGGGTCCATCAGCTTCGCCAGCCCGAAGTCGGCGATCTTCACCTTGCCGGACCGATCCAGCAGGATGTTCTCCGGTTTCACGTCGCGGTGGACGACGCCCTGGGCGTGGGCGTACTCCAGGGCGTCGCACACCTGCGGGATGACCTTCAGCACCTCGGCAGGGGAAAGGGTCTTCGCGCGCATCGCGTCGCGGAGCGTCACCCCATCCACGTACTCCATGACCAGGTACGGCAGCCCGTCGGCGGTGCCGTGGTCGTGGATGGTGACGATGTTCGGGTGGCTGAGCTTGCCCATCGCCTTGGCTTCGCGGGCGAACCGCTCGGCGAAGGTCGGGTCGTCCTCGCGGACGTTGATGAGCTTGAGCGCGACGAGCCGGTCGAGCTGCTTCTGCCGGGCGAGGTAGACCGCGCCCATGCCGCCCTGGCCGATGAGCCGGATGATCTCCAACTGTGGGAAGAAGGGCGCGACCTCCTCAACTGCCGGCGGGACGAACGGCCCGTAGGCGGTAGTCGGCGAGTGCCGCGGCTCCTCCGGCAACAGGCCGCCGATGAGGCACCGCGGGCAAAGCCCCTCCGGGGCGCCGGCGGCGATGGGGGCGCCGCACTTCGGGCAGGCGCGGGGCGGAGCCGGGGTTGCGATCAGGGGCACGACAGGAGCTTCGGCGACCCGGGCGGCAACCGCTGGGGCTTCGGCCGGTGCGGTCTGGCGGAACACGCGCACCAGCATGACAGCGCCGAACGCGACCATGCCGCCGACGAGGAGGATGTCAACGCGTTGCCCCCCAAATCGCCCGCCGTTGGCAGAGGTGATGAACACCCCCAGGACGACCGCGACGGCGATCGACAGACCGATCACCCAGCCGAGGTTCCGCGGGCCGGGCGGCCCGGCGCCCAAGGCCGGGAGCGCGGGCGGTTCGGGACGGGAACCGCCCAACCGGGGTGCCCGAGATAAGAACGCGACCCGAACCAGCAAGGCCGCCGACAGCAGGTAAATGGCGGCGCTCAACGCGGCGAGGAAGAGAGCTTGCGGGTGCGGGTCGCGCCACAACGCGGCCGCCCTTTCCGGCACCACGATAACGCCCGCCATGATCAGCCCGATGAAGGCGAGCGTCGCGATCATCCGGCCGGTGGCCAGTTCGGTGAACGGCGTGAGGAACGACCACTGCCGCGGCTCGCCCGGCCGGCGGGCCCAGTTCCGCGCCCGAACCACATCGACCAGGACCGCCAGCATCAGCAGCGCGGCCCCGGCGAAGATGACGAACTCGGACCGGGGAGCCGGGAGCAGCCCGTACCACACCGCCGCCCACCCCCCGGCCGCCGCGACCGCCAGGGCGACGAGCCACCAGTGGCCGCGCCAGCCCCGGGCGGCCGGACGCGGCGTGAGTAGCTGGGCCACCCCCGGAATCGGCTCGGCCGATTCCGATGGCCTTCGAAACCCCCAGCGGAGCAGTCTCACGATGACGGGCACGACGGCGCTGAGCACGATCACATAGAGCATCACGGCGAAAAAGCCAAAGCCCGCCTTCGAGATGCCTCCAACAAGTATGAGCAACAAGCCCCCCGTGATGAGCAGGGCGAGGAGTACGGCCAGTACCCGCTGGCGGACCAGGGACTTCTCGTCGTCGGGCCACTTGAACGCCGGAGGCGGCGGGGGCGTCGCCTGGACTTGTCGGCGAGGCTTATTCGGGGACCGGTACGTCAGCACCACGGCCAGGATCACCCCGCCGATCACGAGGAGGCCGAAGAGGATGCCGAGGATCAACATCAGCCCGAGCAACGTTGGCGACGCTACGGGTGCGGGCGGTGCTGGTAATGGCGCATCCACTGGTCGATCTCCGGGGCGGTAAGGTCTACCCGGATATGAAGCAGTCCGGCGGAAAGGTTACAGGCGTTTCCGAGAAGAATTCACCACAAAGGCACAAAGATCACACAAAGACACACAAAGAGAAGAGAAGCCTGTCTTCCTTTGTGTCTCCTTTGTGTGTTCTTTGTGCCTTTGTGGTGAATGCCTTCTACCCCAGCGCCGCGAACAGGTCGCGGACCTCGTCGTCCACGTCCTCGGGCTTCTCCACCGTCTCGGCGATCGCCGCCCGTAGTCGGTCGCGGTAGCGCTGCCGCAGCCGGTGGACCGCCACCTTCACCGCCCCCTCGGTCATGTCCAGCGATTGCGCCAGCTCGGCGTACCCCGCGTCCGCGGCGCCGGTCAGCGTCCCCTTGAGCGCCTCGAACAGCTTCCCCCGGCCGGAGTCCTCGTACTCGCCCCGCAGCTCCGCCAGCGCCCGGTCGAGCAGGTCCAGCGCCCAGCGGCGGTCGAAGAGCCGCTCCGGGGTGTCGTCATGGGCCGGCTCATGGGAGTACCGGCGGTCGGCGTCCGCGAAGTCCAGCGCCACGCGCGACCGGCCGCCGCCGCGCTTCTTCGCCTTCTCGGAGTCGTGCTGGTTGGCCAGGAAGTGCTGACACGCCGTCAGCAGGAACGAGCGGAACCGGCCGCGCGTGCGGTCGGCGGCGGCCAGGTCGTTCTTCTCCAGCAGCCGGGCGAAGAACGCCTGCGTCAGGTCTTGCGCCTGGTGGTGGTCGTGACCCCGCCGCCGGACGTAGGCGTATACCGGATACCAGTACGCCGCGCACAGGTCGGCCAGCGCCTGCCGGGACTCCGGAGCGGCCGGGTCCTGCGCCGCGGCGACCAGGCTCCAGCGGGTGGTGGCGAACACGGGGCCATCCGGGTCTGTACGGGGGCCGGCTTCGCCTCTACTCTATCCGACCGACCGACCCGTTACCGAAGGGTTCCCATGAAACCGCTCGCACTGGCCGTACTCGTCCTGACCGCCGCGCCGATCCCTGCGGCCGACTACCCGTTCACTGTGAAGGTCGTCGGCCAGGGTAAGCCGATGATCCTGATTCCTGGCCTCGCCTGCTCCGGCGAGGTGTGGGATTCGACCGTCGCCCACTTCAAGGACAAGTACGAGTGCCACGTCCTGACCCTGGCCGGGTTCGCCGGGGTGCCGCCGATCAAGCCCGAGAAGGGGTTCTTCGACACGATGACCGCGGGCATCGTCGCCTACGCCGGGGGCAAGAAGCTCGACCGGCCGGTGCTCGTCGGCCACAGCCTCGGCGCGTCGGTGGCGCTGCGGACGGCGGCCGCGGCCCCGGACCGGTTCGGCGTCGTGGTGATGGTGGACGGGTTCCCGGCCACCCTGGCCGTGTTCCTGCCCGACGCCCCGCCCGCGGAATGGGCGAAGTACGCCGCCGCCCGCCGCGACGGGTTCGCCAAGGCCGACCGGGACGGGTTCCTTAAGCAGATGCGGGACCTGTTCGGCTCGATGCTCGACGGGGAGAAACTGGACACCGCCATGAAGTGGGTCGCCGCGGGGGACCAGGCGACGGTGGCGAAGTCGATGGGCGAGGTGTTCGGGTACGACGCCCGGCCAGAGGTGGCCAGGGTCCGCGGCCCGGTGTTGATCCTCGGGGCGTTCCACGATGGGCTGAAGACGTACATCCCGAGCCCGGAGGAGTTCGAGAAGCGCCTCAAGGCTCAGGTGAAGGGGGCAAAGGACGGCCGGGTGGCGGTCCACGGGAACTGCAAGCACTTCATCATGTACGACGAGCCGAAGTGGATGTTCGAGCAGATGGAGAAGTTGCTGGGCGGGAAGTGAGCGTGACGGAGAGCGGCCCGGTCTGCGGCCGGGCCGCTACGCACTTGTGTTGCGCCGGTACACGAACCCCTCGTCCACCTGCTCGAACCCCAGCGAGGTGCACATGCCGACCGCCGCCGGGTCCGCGGCCGGGGCTTGTAGCTCGGCGACCGCGAAGAACTGGTCCTGCAAGAACCGCAGCATCTGCGACAACAGCAGCTTCCCCAACCCCTGCTTGCGCAGGTCCGGCCGCACCTGCACGTCGATGATCCCCGCGGCCGGGTAATTCCACTTCCAGCCGAACCCCTCCAGCTCCCACACCACCGTCCGCGCCGCCGGCAGGTCGGTCAACTTGTCCGTCAGCCGCATCTCGACCGGCTCCAGCGCCCCCCAGACGCACTCCTCCCACCACGACGCCACTCCGGCGTTGCGCAGCACCTGCGTCTCGTATCGCCGCCGCAGCACCCCGAACCGGGTATCGGCCACCGTCAGCGGGGTGTCGAGCTTCTTGTGCAGGACGATACACCGCTCGGCCTTCTCGTACCCGAGGTGCCGCAGGAACCCGTCGGCCTCCGGCTCGCTGGCCAGCACCCCGGGGCAGTTGCTCCCGCCGTAGAGGCCGAACAGGTACGGGTTGTTCGGCCACATCGACCCGAACGCCACGTCGGACGCGCCCCGGCCGCGTAGGTACTCCTCGGCCCGGCGGGTCAGCTCGCGGCCGATGCCGCGCTTGCGGTAGGCCGGCCGCACCAACACGGCGCAGATGATGCCGCGGTCGGAGAGGCCGGTCCGCTCCTCGTCGGGCGCGAAGCCGGAGATGGAGTAGCCGGCGATCTTGTTGGCCTCGTCGTCCCAGGCCACACAGAGATCGTCGTGCCGGAAGAACGGCTTGCTGAAGACCCAGCGCTCGAAGAGGGCCGGGGTGCGGACGGGGTAGCTGCCGCGGGCGTTGAGCGACTCGTTCCACACCTCGACCAGCGCCGGCGGGTCAGTGTTCTTGTACCGGCGGTAGGTGATCACGGCGGGGCCCCTGGGACAGCCACGGTGCCGGGGGATGGTGGCGGAACCCCGTGGACGGGGAATGACTACAATCTCCTTAATATAGCTTCCCCCGCCGGACGGGCAACGGACCCGGCCGGCCCCCCGGAGCCGTCGCCGATGCGGACCCGCGCCGCCGTCATCCTCGTCGCCCTCGGCACCTGCGCCGCCGACTGGCCGAACATCCACGGCCCCGGCCGCGACAACCACTCCGCCGAGACCGGACTGAACTGGGCCTGGGGCAAGGACGGTCCGCCGGTCGCCTGGTCGCTGGACGTCGGGGCCGGGTTCGCCGGGGTGGCGGTGGCCGGCGGCAGCGTCTTCCTGTTCCACCGGGTCGGCCGCGACGAGGTGCTGACTGCCCTCGACCCGGCAAGCGGCAAGGAAAAGTGGAAATACGCGGCCCGGACGCGGTATGTCGATGATTTCGGATTTGATGACGGCCCGCGCTGCGTGCCGGTTGTCAGCGGCGGGCGCGTGTTCGCGCTCGGAGCAGCCGGCGACCTGCACGCCGTCGAGGCGGCCACCGGCAAGAAGCTCTGGCACCGCAACCTGCTGGCCGACTACAAGGCCCCGAAGGGCTACTTCGGCGTCGGCGCCAGCCCCATCGTGATCGCCGACCGGTTGCTGGTGAACGTCGGCGCGAAGGGGGCCGGGGTCGTGGCGTTCGACCCGGCGACGGGAAAGGAACTCTGGAAGGCGACCGACGACCCGCCGGGCTACGCGGCCCCGAGCGTGATCGACCTCGGCGGCAAACCGCACGCGGCGTTCCTGACCCGCAGCGGGCTAGTGGTGGTCGAGCCGACGACGGGAGCGGTGACGTTCACGAAGCCCTGGCGGTCGCGGCTGGACGCCTCGGTGAACGCCGCGGCCCCGGTGGTCCGCAAGGACGAACTGTTGCTGACGGCTTCCTACGGCACCGGGGCGGTGCTGCTCAAGGCGAAGGCCGGCGAGTGGGACGAGGTGTGGGCGGGCGACCGGTCCCTGTCGTGCCACTACAACACGCCGGTGCTGGTCGGCGATTACCTTTACGGCGTCCACGGCCGGCAGGAGGGCGGCGGGGCGCAGTTGCGGTGCGTGGAGTGGAAGACGGGCGCGGTGAAGTGGTCCGTCGAGCAGTTCGGCGTGGCAAGTCTGCTCGCGGTGGACGGCGGCTTACTCGCAATCCGCGAGATCGGCGAGCTCGTGCGGTTCGACGCGGACCCGAAGGCGTTCAAGGAAACAGCGCGGGCGAAGGTGCTAGACGGCACCGTGCGAGCGGCCCCGGCGCTAAGCGACGGCCGGCTGTACCTGCGCGACGAGAAGCGGCTGGTGTGCGTACAGCTGAAGAAGGACTAACCACAGAGACACAGAGGACACAGAGGGAAGAGACACCGAGGGCAAACAGGGTTCAAACCGAAGACAAGATACCCGCCGGTCCTCTTCTGTCTTGCACCCTCTCATCTGCCTTCTCTGTGTGTCTTGTCTCTGTGTCCTCTGTGTCTCTGTGGTTCGTTCTCTTATGGCCCGCGTCCTCATCGCCACCGACGCCTGGCACCCGCAGGTCAACGGCGTCGTCCGCACCCTCGACACCACCGCCCGCACCTTGCGTGCCGCGGGCCACGAGGTCGAGGTGGTCGAGCCGTCCGCGTTCCGGCAGGTGGGCGTGCCGTTCTACCCGGAAATCCGGCTCGCGCTGCCGCCGCCGGGCCGGGTGGACGACCGGGTCCGGCGGTTCCGGCCGGACCACGTCCACGTCTCCACGGAGGGGCCGATCGGGCAACTGGTTCGCCGGTATTGTCGGCTCCGCGGGTGGCGTTTCAGCACATCGTACCACACCAAGTTCCCCGAGTACCTGCGCGCGCTGGCCCGGGTGCCGGAGGGGCTGACGTACCGGGTGCTGCGGTGGTTCCACAACGCCTCCTCGTCGCTGATGGTCGCCACCCCGAGCCTGGAGGCGGACTTGAAGCGGCGCGGGTTCACGGCCCCGATGCGTCGCTGGTCGCGCGGCGTGGACCTGTCGCTGTTCCGGCCGCGGCCGAAGGGCGATTCGCCGTATACGCGGCCGGTGCTGCTGTACGTCGGCCGGGTGTCGCACGAGAAGGGGATCGAGGACTTCCTGCGGCTGACGACACCGGGGACGAAGCTCGTCGTCGGCGACGGCCCGGCTCGCGCGGAGTTGGCGAAGCGTTACCCGGGCGCGGTCTTCCCCGGATACCGCAAGGGGGAGGCGCTGGGCGAGTGCTACGCGCAGGCGGACCTGTTCGTCTTCCCGAGCAAGACGGACACATTCGGCATCGTGCTAATCGAGGCGCTGGCGAGTGGGCTGCCGGTGGCGGCGTACCCGGTGACGGGACCGGTAGACATCGTCACCCGGCCGGAACTCGGGGCGTTGAGCAACGACCTGGGGGCGGCGGTGGAGGCAGCGCTGCGGACGGGAAGGCCCGAGGCGTGTGCCGCGGAGGGTCGCACGTACACCTGGGAGAACTCCACCCGGCAGTTCCTGGGGAACCTGGTGCCGGTGTAGGTCGGGCCGTGTCTTCGAGACCCGGCCTTCTCACTACGTAAGTCAGAACGGAGTACCGAATGATCATTTCTCACGCAGGACGTGAGTGATCTTGGTGTCGTAAAGATAGGGGCCTATCAGCGCAAGTTTGCCTTTCTCCACTCGCACTGTCGAGAAGACTGTCGAGGGCTTGCCGTCCTTGTGGTAGACGACTAACGCGGTGTCCTTGATTCCCCAGCGTGTGTTGTTGGGGTGGTCCGAGTTGCCGATCGTGCCATCTACCCGAAACTCCAACCCGGCAAGCGGAGTGCCATCCATCCGCCACAGATCCCACGTCTTGCCCCCGATAAACTTGGCCGGGTCAGACACGTACTCTTTGACTTTGGCGAATACAGGGTCGTCACCAGCTACTCTCAACGGTGCCATCGGGAATTTCTCGAAGATAGCCCGCACTACTTTCTTCTCCTGGGCCATTATTTCGGCACGAGCATCGTCCTTCGTACGGATAAAGGTGTCTATGACTCGGTCGTATTCCTTGAGTAACCCCTCGTGGGATTCCCAAAGTTGGCTTAAATAGATTTCGGCGGGCCGGTAGCCTACTATGATCGCTGGATGGAGGTCATTCGTGCCAGACTTGAGGCGGATCTCTTTCGGTGATAGCAGCACTCCTGTTTTCTCGAATGCAGTGCGAGCAACTTTAAGCTGCTTGAGTGCTGCTAACTTGATATCACTACCCACTTGACTCTGTCTGATCTCCTTCTCAGTTAAGTCAAATGTTGGAAGGATATTATCCCAAGCCTTGTTGACTACCTGATCGTGTTTGAGTTTAACCGCATCAAGCTCAGCAAGTGTGGGGTTCGGGGGTGGATCTGCGGATGCGCCGATTAGCAAGACAAGGGCGAAAGCAGTCATCGCAGTGCTCCGTGCAAGTTGGATTCGTTTAGCCTACGCATCAACATCCGCAATCCTACCTCAACTGCACTTTGCGCGATTTCCTCACACCCGAATGACGAGAACGCCGGGGAAAACGAGGCTCGATCCTGATAATGCCCGTATTTAGGGGTTCCGGTGACGCCCTCAGAAACCCGCCGACCCTCGAATTCCCTGGGAAAACCGCAGTTCAGTGTGTGAGGTAATCGCGCAAAGTACAGACGGGTAGGCAGAGCGGATTTTGACGCCGGGCATCTGGCCAGGGGTGAAACGGACGGTTATCGTGCCGGGCTGGTGTCGTACAAACTGTACCTCGGCCGGCTCGTAGAGCACATCCGGTTCGATCATAGCTCTCAGCCGGACCTGAACGGCTACAGCACCTTCAACGCCGTCCAGCAAGGCCAGAATGGTCACGACCTCGGACGACCTCCCCCGCCGTCCGCCGGTTCGCCAACCGAGCGTCAGCGTGGCCTGCTGACCAGGTTCCAATCGCTCCGGGGAGACCTGCGCCTCGGCGCAGGAGCAACTCTTGAGGAGTTCCTTGACCGTGACCGCGGTCGGGAAATGATTCACTAGCCGGAATTCGGCGTGGAGGGTCTCCATCTGACCGACCGTGCCGAGATCTCGCACTGGCTCTTCGACGATCAACCCGTATGGTTTCGTATCGGCGTTTGGCGGCGCGACATCCGGTGCCAGCGCCGCATACCCGGCTGCCCCGGCGACGCCGAGACAACAGAGTCCGCCCAAGATTGCGAAGACACGAGACACAACACACCTCCGGTTGTACCAACCGCGGTGTCGTCTATGGAAAATGTGAGAAGCTGTTGTCCACCCCCTAGCACTCTGCCTGGGGACAGATCATCGCACAGCGTTAGGGTCCGAGAATCGAAACCTGGAATAACGAGTCGTCCGATATCGTAGCCAGTCTCTGGATGGTGGCAAGAAAAATCCGGAGAATCGCCAAATACGATCTGACCGGGCCGTCCAGACCCTGGTCCGCACTTCGCGGTTCCGCCCTAAAACGACCCGGGCCGCGAGCTTTGCCTGCGGCCCGGGTCATCGGTCGCCCGGCACCCGGCTACGGGTTGTTGCCGGTGATGACCTGCGTGATGCTGCCGGCCCGGATCGACTCGATCGTTGTGTTGAACCGGATCGTCTGCGTCAGGTAGCGCACGAACGCCCTCCCAGTCGGAGGCACGTCCTGGCTCGGTATCACCCGTCCGCCTTCTCTTTCGGCTTGGCCTACTCCTTCTTCTTCTCCGGGGCGAAGACGTTTTCCTTCTCCAGCGGCAGTTGGAAGGCGTCGGCCACCCGGGTCATGTAGTTGCACCAGGCGCCGTACCACACCAGGTCCAGCGCCCGGTGCCGGCCGAACGCGCCCGTCAGGCCGCGCACGTCCGCGTCGGTCAGCTTGCCTGGCTCCTTCGCCTGCTTGTAGGCGAAACGGAACGCCAACTGCTCCGCCGGCGAGAAGTCCGACCAGTCCCCCTCCGCTAGCTTCGCCCGCCGTGCTTCGATCTCCGCCGGCTTCAGCCCCGCGACCGCGAGGCCCATCTCGCTGTGGCCCATTCAGTAGAAGCAGTCGTTGGTCCGGGTGACGACCCAGAAGTACGTGCCCGAGAACACCCGGTCGAACCGCGCCTCCTGCTGGAAGGTCCGCATCGTCTGAAACCACGTCATCGTCAAGAGCGGCTGGTAGCCCATACTGACCCGCGACCAGACGATCTTGCCGGCCTGGCGGCGGACCTCCGGCGGCAGCTGGTCCAGGGACTTCGCTGGCGGCATCGGGACGCGCGACTTGCGCGCCTTCTGGGCGGCCAGCGCCTTCTGCAAGTCGAGCGCGGTGCCGCCGAGCCAGTCGGGGCGGTCGTCGGAGGCGGCGGCCGCGGAGGCGGTCGTCTCCTTCCAACTCCGCCGCGGAGGCACCTCGACATCCATGGCCGGGTCGAACGCCACGTCGATCGGCGGCAGCGGCCCGCCCGGTTCGACCGCGACGCCCAGAGCCAGGACGATGCGGCCCTGGAAGTTGGCGTAGGCCAGCGTGTGGACGAACCCGACCACCCGCCCGGGGCCGAAGTGCTTGATTAACTCGGCCACCTCGGCGTCGGTGACGGTGGACGCGGCCAATGACATCTTCCGGGCGAACGCGCGCAGCAGCCGGTCGCCCTTCGAAAGCTCGCTCGGGTCGCCGGCCAGCGCCGCCAGTTCGTCGTCGGCCAGCCCGGCGCGGCGGAGGTCGGCCGCGGCGTACTCCTTGAGGTAGTCGCAGCCCAGCGCGTCGG
>DASSAT010000474.1:0-4749 GCA_035699305.1 Fimbriiglobus sp.
GAAAACCGCTCGCGGAGCGAGCGGACTACATTCAAGCCGCCCGACTTCCCCGCTCGATAATCTGGTTACGCCGCGCCGGGCCGACGCCCGGCCGTGGCGGCGCGCGCCGGGGTGCCCTATGCTCAACCGATCCTTCGCCACGTTCGCCGACCCCGCGGCACCGGCCGGGTATGCCCTCCCCGTGGACGATGACTTCCCGGCCGAGGCGATGGCCCGCGCCCAGGGTGACCCCGGGTTCGCCGCTTTGTGCGAGCGGTTCGACCGGGCCGGTGTGACCAACTGGCTGCGCGAGGACGAGAAGGCGCTGCACTACGGCGTCGGCATGTGCGTCCCCGGCGACGGCACGCTAGTCGAGGTGGGCAGCTTCGAGGGCGGGGCGGCGGTCTTTCTCGCGGGCGGGCTGGCCCGCCGCGGCGGGGGCGAGTTGGTGTGCGTAGACCCGCACCTGGGCGGCCCGCCGTGGCTGGGCATGGCCCCGCACCAGCGGACGCTGGCGAAGTTCCGCCGCAACGTCGGCTTCTGCGGGGTCGCCGACCGCGTCCGGCCGTGGGTCGGCGACTCGGCGTCGGTGGCCGCCGTCTGGCCGGCCGAGCCGATCGACGCGGTGTTCATCGACGGCGACCACTCGTTCCGCGGGGCGCTCGGCGACTTCGAGTGCTGGGTGCCGAAGGTGCGGGCTGGCGGCCTCGTCATGATCGACGACGCTGACGACCCGGGCCTGCCGGAACTGCTCGATCTGATCGAACTCGTCAAGACGCTCGGCGGGGTGCGTTACCTCGGGCAGGTCGGAGGCGTGGCGTTGTTCCGCCGGGAATCACTGTCGGCCGCAGCAATGCTGTGCGAGTTACACGCCGCCATGTTGGCTCGTGGTGTCCACCGGCCGTGGAACCTGGCGCCGCTGCACGCGCTGGCGCTGCCAAAGAGCTTCGGCCGGTCGTTCACCGACCCCGAGCCGGGGATGGGCGACGCCTACCAGCTCGCCTACCTCGCCCGTTGCGGTCCAGGTGCTTATGGCTGTACAACGAACGCCGCGGAGTCGCTGAAGGCAGTGTTGCGAGCCGTCGGCACCGACCGCGCCGACGGCCCCGTTGTGGAGTTGCCCGACGCCGCGCGACCGTGCCGCGCGATCGCTTGCACACCGGATGAGGCGGGCATCGTTGCAAAGGACCTGATGCCCGGCGGGGTGCTGCTGACCCGCAACCCCGGGGCGGACACGCACGAAAGCCAGTTCGCTCTCCGCCGGGTGCTCTTGGCCGCTGGGCTGGAGGGTTGCGGCTGGGGCGGGATGGTCCACTGGGGTGTCTGGCGGCCAGCGCACCTGTCGGCGGACGCGATCATCGAGTACGCGGTGCGGGGGTTCGCCCCGGCCGGGTGAGAGATTTGCTGCTAGGCTAACTGAGGGGCCGGTCCCGCCGGGGCCGGCCCGCTTCGTTTGTCGGGGGGGGGCGCACCGTGGACGAGTTCGCCGACCAGGAGAAGCAGATCCGGCTCGGCGGCGGGCCGAAGGCGATCGACCGCCAGCACGAGAAGGGCCGGCTCACCGCCCGCGAGCGGATTGCGAATCTCGTGGACGGCGACTCGTTCTTCGAACTGGGTCTGTGGGCCGCTTTCGGGATGTACCGCGAGTGGGGCGGCGCGCCGTCGGCGGGCGTTGTCACCGGCCTCGGCACCGTGTCCGGCCGGCGGGTGATGGTGATCGCCAACGACGCCACCGTGAAGGCCGGGGCGTTCTTCCCGATGACGTGCAAGAAGGTGCTGCGCGCCCAGCGGATCGCCCTGGAGAACCGGCTGCCGCTCGTCTACTTGGTCGATTCCGCGGGCGTGTTCCTGCCGCTTCAGGACGAAGTGTTTCCCGACGAGGACGACTTCGGCCGCATCTTCCGCAACAACGCGGTGATCTCCGCGACCGGGGTGCCGCAATTCGCCGCGATCATGGGCAACTGCGTCGCCGGCGGCGGCTACTTACCCGTGCTGTGCGACAAGCTGCTGATGACCGAGGGGAGCGGGCTATACCTGGCCGGCCCGGCACTGGTGCGGGCCGCCATCGGACAGGTAGTGGACCACGAAACGCTCGGCGGCGCGAAGATGCACGCGAGCGTCAGCGGCACCATCGACTACCGAGAGGCGGACGACGAGAGCTGTCTGGAGCGGCTTCGGAGATTGGTCGAGGCGCTGCCTGCTGACCCTCAGCGCATGAGCGCGTCAAGCCCACCCGTTGCCACGGGTGGGCTTGAGGCATTCAAGTCCTTCACTGACTCCCCCGAGTACGATGTCCGCGATCTGCTCAAACTCCTGCTCGACGACGCCCCGTTCGACGAGTACAAGGCCGAGTTCGGCCAGACGCTCGTCTGCGGCACCGGCCGGCTCGGCGGCGTCGCGGTCGGCGTCGTCGCCAACCAGCGGAAGCGGGTCAAGCCGGCCGACGGCCCGATCCAGTTCGGCGGCGTGATCTACGTCGAATCGGCCGACAAGGCGGCGCGGTTCGTCATGGACTGCAACCAGACCCGGGTGCCGATCCTGTTTTTGCAGAACGTCAACGGGTTCATGGTCGGCAAGGACGCCGAGCAGCACGGGATCATCAAGGCCGGGGCGAAGCTGGTCAACGCCATTTCGAACTCGGTGGTGCCGAAGCTGACGGTCATCACCGGCGGGTCGTTCGGTGCCGGCAACTACGCCCTGTGCGGCAAGGCGTTCGACCCGCGGTTCCTCTTCGCGTGGCCGACGGCGCGGTACGCCGTCATGGGCGGCGACCAGGCCGCGGGGACGCTGCTGGACATCCAGGTGCACGCACTCAAGCGCGCCGGCAAAGACCCGGACGCCGACGAGTTGGCCGCCCTGCGGGAGAAGGTGAAGGCGTCCTACGACGAGCAGACCGACATCCGCTATGGGGCCGCGCGGCTGTGGGTGGACGCGGTTGTCCGCCCCGAGCAGACGCGGGCGGCGCTGCTGACGGCGCTGGACGTGGTGTTGCGGTACGACGACGGCCGGCCGTTCAAGACGGGGGTGCTTCAAGTGTAGTAGGCACACTCCGTGTGCCGTACTTGCTGAGATGAAGAACGGCACACGGAGTGTGCCTACTACATTAATCGAACCACTTCCCCAGCTCGAACGTCTTCGCCTCCAGTTTCGTCGCCGGGCCGGGGCCGTACTTCAGGTGCAGCGTCCGCTTCGCCGGCTCGAACACCATCGACTGAAGCGTTGACTTCCCCTGGTTGACCGCGTGCAGCTGCGCGAAGACATCAGCCACCCCGAGCTTCGTGCCTTCCCGTTGCAACGGTTCGAGCGACGCGTAGCGCCAGCACTTCTCGCCGCTCGACAGGCCGTCGCAGCGGAGGTGGTTCGTACACAGGCAGACGCCGTGCACCGCCGACCGCCGGGCCACCACCTTCGGCGTGATCTCCAGCACCGCCCCACCGTCCGCGTCGCAGACGGTCAAGCACGCCGCCGTGGTCCTCTTCATCCCGCGGAGCAACGTCTCCGCCTCGGCCACGGTGCCGCACTCCTCCAGCACCCGGCGGAACGCCAACAGCGTCGGCGTCCCGTCCCAGTTGAAGGCAACCTTCTTCTTGCACTGTTTGAGATGGATCTCGTTGATCGTGCAGGCCAGCCCGGCGTCGTTCATCCCGGAGATGCAGCCGACGATCGGGCAGACGGTGACGACCGCGAACGACCGCTTCCCCTCGGGGTGGAAGACCGCCAGCAGCGTGTGCTCGGTCAGTCCCTTCGTCGGCAGCCAGTCGAAGTTCCGGCCGAAGATCGGCGCCCCGGTCTTGCTGCGGCCCTTCTCGACGATCACCGTCGAGCAGCCCATTCCGCTCGACAGGTCGTAGACCGTGTTGGCGAACAGCGCCAGGTCCAACTGCTGGCCGCCTGCCTTCGCCATCGCCTCGATCTCGGTCAGGTGGTCGGGCGGGAAGTTCGGCATCAACCGCCGGGCCATGATCTTGAGCAGCGTCGAGCGGTCCTCGATCCCGGCGTCCCGCAGGAAGTTCGCGTGCAACTCGTCCAGCCCGGGGGCGGCCTTCACCGTCAGCACCCCGAGTTGCTCGCCGATCTCGGCCGGTGTGCCGCGGACGACCACCACCGGCATCCCGTGGACGTGCTTCAGCTCGCCCTTGCCGTGCTTGCCGTCGGGGAACGTCGGCCGGTCGGCGGCGACCGCGAACCCACTCCACGCCACCATCACCAGCGTCACGACGAATCGCATCACGGTCACTCCTCCTGTGGACCACTGGTCCGACCGAGGGCCACGTCGAATTCGCTCAAGAGCGGCACCAGCATCGCCGCGATCGCAAGCCCGAACGCCCCGGTCAGGGCCAGGAACGGCACCAGCGGGTCGGCCGACTCGGTCGTCCCCGGCTTGGCGATCAGGATGTTGGTGACGCAGTAGAACATGGCCAGTGGGCAAAGGATACTGGCAAGTGTCAGGGCGGGGGAAGGCCGATCGGCGCTGAGCACGTACAGCAGCCCGCCGATCCCGACCGCCAGGAACGCCAGGAAGCTCAGCCACTGGTTGGCGAAGCTGCCGGTGTTGATGACCACCATGTAAATCGTGATGAGCGTCCCGACCGACAGGAAGAAGACGGTGCCGAGCGAGTGGACGATCGCCAGCCGACTGTTGGTCAGCCGCAAGGCGACGTGCAGCCCCAGCACCAGGACGAACGCGAACAGGACCACCAGCGCCCCGAGGACCGTCAGCATCGGCCCGAAGTTGCCGAGGAACCGGTCCCACCAGCCGGCCCCCGGCGG
>DASSAT010000475.1:0-5120 GCA_035699305.1 Fimbriiglobus sp.
CGGCCTCCAGCAGTGGCTCGGCGGCAACCACGACGCGGACCTGCCGGCGTGGGTGTTCGCGGGGATACCGGTCGGCCTGGCGCTCGGCGCCGCGGCGGTGGTGCTGCCGCTCCGGGCCGGAGCGCGGGCACTGCGGGCGACAGAGTTTTAAGTGGGCGTGCGAGACGTGGTAGAATTCGGATGCCGCCTGCCTTCCGAGGAGCTGCGATGACGGGTAGCCTGGCCGACGGTTTGCCTCCGGAGATCGCCGCCCAGGTTCACCCCGAATGGCGGGCGAACGAGGCTGCCTACTGGGCCGCCCGTGATACCCTGCTGGCCGACTACGACGGGCTGTGGGTGGCCTTCGCCGGGGGGCAGGTCGTCGCCTCCGGTCGCAGCCCTATCGAAGTGCTCGCAGCCGCCCAGCAGACCGGCCGCCACCCGTTCGTCGTCCGCGTCGGGGCGGAGGACGAGCCGACCCGGATGCGTCGGGCCTCCTTCCCCTACGACACCGCCTACCCCGGCGAACCGCTGCCTGTGTTGACCGCCGAGTTCCGGGCCGTCACCGGGACAACGGGAGTGGTGATGGATCGTGTGATTCCCGACACCGGGGCCGATGCGAGTGCCCTGCCGTGGTCGGACTGTCAGGCGCTGGGGTTCGACCCGTCCCAGGGCGTGCCGGGCCGGATCGGCGGGGTGGGTGGTAGCTCAGCGGCCACGCTGGTGTTCCTGGCCTGGGTCTGGCTCGACGGACAGGAGCACCCTTGCCGACTTCAGGCGGACTTCGCCGGCCGCGAGCGAATCCTGGGTCGGGACGTACTCAACCGGATGGACATCCTATTCCGCGGCCCGGCGGGTGAAGTCGTCGTGAACCCGTGAGCGGTTCGCGCCCGTCGTCGGCCTCCAGCAGCGGCTCGGCGGCACCCGCGACGCGGACCTGCCGGCGTGGGTGTTCGCCGGCATCCCGGTCGGCCTGGCGCTCGGCGCCGCGGCGGGGGTGTAACCGCTTCGTCCCGAGACCCCGGCCTCGGCACGAAGTTTTGACATTACGCAAACTCGTACTACCTTTGTACTGGGTCGAACTGACCTTTGCGCCTACAGCCAAGGACTCACGTCTGTGCGTCGGTGGCCAGACTGGTTAACTGGCCGAACGGCCGAGTACACCGTTGTCAGTCCGTGAGCCGAGGATCGCAACAACATGTCTAGAAACTTGCTTCGTGTCCCTGAGCAAGACCCTGAGTCTCAGCACCTGAAGAGGTTTGCGCCCCACGCTCAGGAGGGTTGTGGAATAGGTTCTAGTGACGCATCGATCTTGCTCGTTGGGTACGGTTTAAAACTAGTGGCAATCGCAATCATCCTGTACGCATTGTACCTACTTTGGACCAGTGATTTTTGGCTCGTGGCAAAGATCGTTCTGACCCCGATTACGTCTCTCGTACTGGCCTTCCTCTACAATACTATAGTTGCACTGCCCCTCATTACCCTCTGGGAATGGCGCCAACAGAACAAGTAGGTTGGATTCGTAACTGAATCTAACTCGCAGTCTTGGCGAAGTAGGTTGGGACAGGCGAGTCTTGGAGCGCCGATCCAGCCGGGTAGGGTGGGTCGGCACTCCAGGACTCGCCTGTCCCAACCTACCCGGCTCCCTTCTCCCGCTCCAGCAGTTTCTTCTTCCGCTCGACGCCCCGGCGGTAGCTCCTGCCTTCGCGGTCGGGTAAAGTGTTAAGTAGGTCCGACCGATGTGGGGCCGACGATGGATGTCCGCTACTACCTCGACCCGGACACCGGATTGCCGCACATCTACGGGCACGGCGTCACCGAGGACGAGGTGGAGCAGGTCCTCCGCGGTCCGGGGGAGGATCTGCCCGCGGCCCGCAACACCCGGATGAAGTTGGGACAGACGGCCGCCGGTCGGTATCTCCAGGTGATTTACGCGCCCGACGATGATCCCCGGAGCATGTTCGTGATCACGGCATACGAACTCCGGGGGAAGGCCAAGCAAGCGTACCGGCGGCGACGCCGGAGGAGGGGTCGATGAGTGAGCAACAGTTTCCGCCTGGGTGGGATGAGGCCCGAGTCCGGGAGGTGTTGGCTCATTACGAGAATCAGACCGAAGACGAGCAGGCCGACGAGATCGAGGCCGCGTTGGACGCCGACGGGGTGACGATGATCGCCGTCCCGACCAAGTTGGCGGACGAGGTTCGGGCCCTCATCGCCCGCAAGCAAAGCGCCTCACCGCCACGGTAAGCTACTTCCGCTCCCGCTCCAGCAGCTTCTTCTTCCGCTCGACGCTCCAGCGGTAGCCGCGCAGCGAGCCGTCGGAGCCGACCACCCGGTGGCACGGCGTCAGCACCGACACCGGGTTCGTCGCACACGCCCGCGCCACCGCCCGCACCGCAGCCGGCCGGGTCGGCGATCTCGACCTTGCCCAGGACGGGGCAGCCGTACAGCACCTCACCGGTGCCCGGCCCGCACGGCCAGTTGCGACCGTCGATCGAGAAGAGCGTAACCCGGTTGGCCGTGATCTGGTCCGCGTCCGGCGTCGAGATGGGCTTGAGTACCAGCGCCAACACGACGGCGGCGACCGCCAGTCCGCCAGCTGCGGCCTACTTGCGGTGTGACATGACGGTCCCTACTTCGTCCAGTCCTCGGTCCGCAGGCCGGGCACCTTGCCGAAGTCCCTCACGTTCCGGGTGACGACGGTCATGCCGCGGGAGAGGGCCGTCACGGCAATCCGGAGGTCCATCGTACTGACCCGGAGCCGGGTGGCTTTCAACGAGAGAAATCGGGTCGCGGCCGCGTCGTCAAATGGAAGGACCGTGAACTGGGTAAACGTGGTGATGATCTGCTCCAGCAGCGCGTAGCCGCGGACCAGGTCGGCGGCCGTGCGGGCCTGGCTGATCCGGTCGTTGCAGCCGAGCATCTGTTCGTGGAAGCTGACGACCGACACGTTGGCGTCACCGCCGGCACGGAGGTTCAAGTTGGCGACGACCGACGCATACTCGGTGCCGCCCGGCCGCTGGAGGATGCTGAGGTGATCGGTGTCGAGGAGATAGCTCACGGCCTGTCCCCTGCCGCGTCGATGGCGGCCAGTTCCTCGTCCCGCCGCCGGCGGACGAACTCCATCACCTCATCGAACTCGGGGAAGTCGGCCATCGAGCCGATGATCGCCAGGAGCCCGCGCTTCGGCGGCGGAAGGGCCGCGACGCGCCGTTGCAGCTCGGCTAAGGTTTTCTCGATCACCGCCAGCCGCTGTTCCAAAACTTCGTTCGACATGACGCCCTCCCTTTGAATCACCCTCATCTTACACCTTCGCCAGTTCCTCCTCCATCAGCCGCTGGACCAGGTCGTTCGGGGCGCCCTTGTTGGCCCGCATCACCTCGCCCTTGATCTTGTTCGCCGCCTGCACCTTGCCGGCCTTGTAGTCGGCCACCACCTTCGGGTTCGCCAAGACCGCCGCCGCCACCGCCGCCCGCAGGGCCGCCTCGTCGAAGTCGGTCCTGATCCCCAGCGCCGCCATCGCCGCGGCCGCGTCGGTGCCGTGCTCCAGCACATGCGCGAACGCCTTCCGCCGCGGGTCCTGGCCGACCGACGCCGTCGCCGTCACGAACGCCGCAAAGGCGTCCGCCGACACCGGGAAGTCGGCGATCTCCTCGCCCCGCTCGGCCAGCGCCGGGAACACCAGGTCGCTGATCCGGTTGCTAGCGGTCTTGACGTCGCCGAGCGCGGCCGCCACCGCCTCGAAGTACGCCACCACCTTGCGACCCTTCGCGGTCAGCACCCCGGCGTCGTAGGCGGAGAGGCCGTGCTGCGTCTGGAGGCGCTGCCGCTGCTGCGACGGCAACTCGCCCATCTCCGCCCGCACCGCGGCGACCTGCTCCGCCGTCACCGTCACCGGCACCAGGTCCGGGTCCGGGAAGTAGCGGTAGTCGGCGGCCTCCTCCTTGTGCCGCTGCACCTCGGTACGGCCCTTCGCGTCGTCCCAGCCGGCGGTCGTCTTGGGCAGCTTGCCGATGCGGTAGTTCGCCGGGTCCTTCTGGAACTCTTCGTACTGCCGACGGGCCTCGTACTTGATCGCTCGGCCGACGGCGCGGAAGCTGTTGAGGTTCTTGATCTCGACCAGCGGCGTCGCAGCGACCGACCCGTCCGGCCGCGGGACGTGGACGTTGACGTTGGCGTCGCAGCGCAGGCTCCCCTCCTGCATCTCGCAGTCGGAGACGCCCAACTCGCGCATCATCAGTCGAATCTCTTCGAGGTACGCGACCGCCTCCTCGGGGCTGTTGATGTGCGGCTGCGAGACGATCTCCAGTAGTGGCGTGCCGGTGCGGTTGAGGTCCACGCGGGAATCGCCGCCGCGGCCGGTCTCGTCGTGCAGGAGCTTGCCGGCGTCCTCTTCGAGGTGGGCGCGGATGATGCCGACCTTCTTGGGCGTGTGGCCCTTCTTCGGGTCGGGGTGGACGTTGATCTCCAGGTAGCCGTCGCGGCTGAATGGCAGGTCGTACTGGCTGATCTGGTAGTTCTTCGGCAGGTCGGGGTAGTAGTAGTTCTTGCGGTCCCACTTGGTGAACGGCGCGATCTCGCAGTTGAGGGCCAGTGCCGCCCGCAGGGCGAGGCCGAACGCCTTGCGGTTCATGACCGGCAGCGCCCCCGGCAGCCCGAGGCAGACCGGGCAGGTGGCGGTGTTCGGTGGCAGTCCGAACTGGTTGAGGCAGCCGCAGAAGAGCTTGGTCTTCGTGAGCAACTGGACGTGGACCTCCAGCCCGACGACGGTGGTGTACGGCTCGGCCATGACCGCTCCTGCCTCGATGGATGACGCCTGGATTGTATCGGGGCGATAGGCGGACAGCTTGCGGCGTCGCAGGTAAGACGGTATCTTACCTCCATGGTCACTGTCATTTCGAGCAAAGGGCAGATCGTATTGCCGGCCGGGCTGCGGCGTCTGGACGGGATCGAACCGGGCCAACAGTTCGAGATCGAGCGCGTCGAGGCGGGCGAGTACCGGCTCGTGCGCCGCCACCCGCCGGCCAACCAGGGACTCGTGGACTGGCTCCTGGCATGTCCCGAGAAGGGCTTCTTCGTCCCGCTCCCCTCGGAATCGACCGATACGTTGTGAACTATCTCGTCGATGCCAACGTCCTGAG
>DASSAT010000476.1:0-2808 GCA_035699305.1 Fimbriiglobus sp.
GATTCGCTCGTCCTGTCTCTCGATTAGCCATGCCCAACTCGGCCGAGCACGATGCCAAATACCGGCTCAACCGGGCGTTCCTCGACACCGGGTTGGCCGCGACGAACCCGGAGTGGGCGGCGGTGGTCGCGTTCTACGCCGCCGTCCACCTCGTCGAGCGGTTGGCGGCGGCGGAGCACCGCCGGCCGATCCACCACGAGAGCCATGTTCTGCGAGAGGACTACCTGTCCCGCCACCGCCGACACCGGGTCATCTACGTTGATTACTTGGCCCTCAAGGATGCTTCGATCACGAGCCGGTACGGGACGGTTCGCCAGTTCCATAGCCAGTACCCGGGAGAGGTCGTCCGGCTTCAACTGATTGACACCCACCTGGCCGCCATCGAGCGTTATGTCGCGGCAGCTTTCACCCCGCCCGCCGGTCCCGGCGCCACGCCCCAATCAGGCTCTTGAGCAAACCCCGTCGGGCCTCGAAGACTCGACCCGACCTACGACAGCTCACGCCACCGCCGGCTCGACTCGCGGCTCCGCGGCCGCCACGCCCTTCGGCCGGGTCAGCAGCGCCGCCACGTACAGCAGCGCCACCACCAAGAGCAGCGCCTTGATCCCGACCACGAACGTCAGCGTCTGCAACAGCCCGCCGACCAGCGACCCGAACAGGTTCGCCCCCAGCGCCCGGTCCTTCCGCGGCGTCGCCACGAACGACCGCGCGAACACGATCCCGCTAAAGAGCATCGGCAGGCTCGTCAGCGTGCCGACGATCAGCGCCTTCGACGTGTACGGCAGGAACGCGAACGTCGAGAGGTCCAGGAAGTACAGCCCCAGGCAGCTCGCCACCAATAGCCCGTACACCGGGCCGGCCGGCAACTTCGGCAGGCGCGCCGTCACCAAGTTGGCGGCCAGCACCATCCCCAGCACCCCGGAGATGATGACCGCGTTGACCACCCAGGTGTTGCCCAGCACCACCGCCGCCTTGCTGATGTTCTGCACCTCCAGCAGCATGAACGCCGCCCCGAGGAAGAAGAAGTGGCCCTGCGACCGGTCCCAACCGCGGACGATCTGCGGCGCGTCCAGCACCCGCAGCCCGACCACGAACAGCAGCAGCAACGCCACCGCCAAGAGCAGGTACAGCGGTGGCACCGACGGCGACTTCAGGTAGATGTACGGCCAGTCGTCGGTCGCCGGCGCGGTCATCCCCGGCAACTCGAACGGCATGTTCGCCGTCCACTGCTCGACGAGTTTCGCCAGCCGCGGCTGTGCGGCGATCTGCCTCTTCGCCGCGTCCAGGTCGCCGGTCACGAACACCACCCCGCCCCACCCGTAGGCGTTGTGCGGCACCCGGAAGACCAGCGGCTTCTCCCCGAACACCTCCGCCAGCACCCGCGCCATCCGGTCGGCGATATACGGCTTCTGCGCCTCGAAGCTCAGCACCACCACCCCGCCGGGGTTCAAGAGCGTCTTCGCGTGGGTCATGCTCTCCCGGGTGTAGACGTAGTGATCCAGCCGGGCGTTGGTCATCGCCGTCGTGGTGTGCGAGTCCAAAAGCCCGAACGCGATCACGTCGTACTTCTCGGTCGTGGTGGCGAAGAACGATCGCGCGTCGTCGTTGACCACCCGCACCCGCGGGTCGGCATACGGTTTCTCCGGGTGGTACGTGCGGCCGAAGTCGATGATCGCCGGGTCGATCTCCACCGCCGTCACCGCCTTCGCGCCGTTGCGCAGCGCCCCGGCCACGTCGTTGCCGGACCCGGCCCCGACGATCAGCATCGACTTCGGCGCCGGGTGCAGCTTCGCGGGGAGGTCGTACTGCGAGTACCCGCGCTGGGCCGGCGGGAACTTGTCCGGCCTCGCCGCCACCCGGGCCGGGTCCAGGTCGATGGTCGCCTGGTAGCCGGTGTTGTTCACCGCGATGAAGTGGGTGCCGATGTCCCGGGTCGGCGGCGACCGCTCCCCGCCGAGCCGACCCCAGACGGTTGGCGCCGGCGCGTCCAACGCCAGGACGGAGAGCTTCTGGTACGGCGACCACCGTGTCTCCTGCCGGCCCGGCTCGATCCCGCCCAGCCACGCGAACCCCAGCAGCGCCGCCAGCATCCCCACGTCGGCCAGCTTCGACCGGCCGTCGGTTCCGAGCAGTGGCACCACCCCGGCCGCGAGCACCACGAACCACGCGACCGGCGGCAACCCGGCCGCGCTGCACGCCACGAACAGCCAGATGCCGAGGAGGCTGCCGGCCACGTTGACCGAGTACGCCCGGAGGGTGTTCGGGTGGCCGTCGAGCAGCTGGCCCAAGAGCCGGCCGACCGGCACGAACGTCGCCCACAGCAGGAACATCAGCCCGACGGTCAGCGCCAGCCCGGTGACGGCGTAGCTGACTGCGGTCAAGCCGGACGCCCCGCCGGCGCCCCAGAACTCCATGCCGCCGACCTGCCCGAGCATGTCGGTGATGGTGTGGCCGAGGAACACCCGGGTGGTCGGCACCGCCAGCAGCCCGACCAGGACCAGTAGCGGCAGCAGGACGTGCCGCAGGGCGAACGGCTTGCGGCAGTCCCAGCAGCCCATGCCCAGGCCGAGGAAGCAGACCACCAGCACGGTGTTCTGCAGGTACGCGAAGATGCGGATCTCGGTGGTCACCCAACGGATGAGCATCAGCTCCAGGAACAGCCCGACGACGCTGATGAGGAACAGGGTCCGGGTCGGGGTGAGGGACGGACTGAACCCGGCCGCGGCTGGCCGCGGGGGTGCATCGAGGACTTGCGACATGGACGTGCCGTCTCCGCGGAGGCGGTGGGGGCCGTTTGAGGCAACTGTA
>DASSAT010000477.1:0-5853 GCA_035699305.1 Fimbriiglobus sp.
TTGTTTGCTTGCTCGATCGCCTTGGCGAGTTGCTGGGCCGCGTCCGCCGGGTTCACCCGGTTGGGGCGCATGGCGGTCTGGTCGGCGATCTCCTGAGCCTTCAGGTCGTCGGCTTTCTTGGCGAGCATGTCCTTCGCCTCGGTGAGCTTCTTCGCCGCATCGTTGGCCTGTTGTGATCCGGGCCTCGCCTCGTTCCGGGCAAGCTGCTCCCGGGCCGCGTCCTGGTCCTTCGTCGCCTCACCGATCTTTTGGGCGGCATCCGGAGCGGCGTCCTTGACCATCTCGCCCACGTCCCTCGTCGGCGGTGTCAGCTCTCGCTGCTTCTTCGCCAACTCGTCGGTGTTGGGCTTCTGACCGGTCGGCGCCCGGTCGGCCTTCGCCTTCGCGTCGTCGGCGACCTGTTTCTCCTGCCGGGCCAGCTCCTCCAGCTTCTTCGTGGCCTCGTCCAGTTTGGCGATCTCTTCGCGGCGCTTCTCGATCGCGGCCGCCTTTTCTTCCAGTGCCTTCTTGGCGTCCCGGAGCGCCTGAAGCGCCTCGGACTGCTTCGGCTGGGCGGCTTCGGCATTCCGCTTAGTAAGATCGTCGGCCGCGCCGCGCGTGGCGTCGGCGGCCTTGTTCAGGGCGTCCTTCAGGTCCTTGCTGTCTGGCAGCGGCAGACTCCTCACATCCGCGGTCTGCTTCGCCACGTCCTTCTGGGCGTCGGCGGCGGGCCGGAGGTCGTCCGGCTTCTTCGCGTTCGCCTCAGTCATCTCCTTGGCGGTGGTCTGGTCCTTGATGAGCTGCTCGATCTGCTCGGCCGCCCGCTTCGCGGCCTCCAGGGGGTCAGACTTCGCCTTCTCGGCGGCGGCAATCATCTTGTCCAGCTCGTCGCGGGCCTCGCGGAGCCGATCGGCGGCGTTCTCTTCAGGGGAAATAGCCTGCTTGAGGCCGCCGTCGCGCAGCTTGTCCTGCGCCCGCCGCATCTCGGACTCGGCGGGGGTCAGCTTCGCCGCGGCCTCCTGGGCGATGGCTTCCACGGCCTGGCGCACGTCGCGGGTGTCGAACTCCAGCCGGGCCTGCCGGTCGGCGAGTTGGTTGGCGTGCTCGCGCAGCGGGTCGGTGCGGCCGCGGTCGAACCGCTCGCGCCGGTTGGCGAAGTTCGGCCGCCGGTCCGTGTCCGCCTTCAACTCCTGCTCGGCCTGGAGCAGCTTCTCGACCCGGTCCCGGGCCTCGCGCAGCGCGGTCGCCTTGTCCCCCTGGCCGCGGATGGAGGCGGCGAGGGCTTGCAGGTCCTGCGAAGTCTTCAACTGGTCCTCGGCGGCAGCCCGGTAGTTGCCGTTGAGGACCGCCTGACGGGCGATCTCCATCTGGGCGATGAGCTGACCGCCGCGGCCGAAGGCGTCGGCCCGGTCGAGTGTGTCCTTCTGCTCGGGGTTGAGCGTCGGCCGCAGTCCAGCGAGTTGCTTGACCAGGTTGGTCAGCTCGATGCGTAGGTCGGCCTGGGCGTCGGACTGTTCCTCGCGGTCGTCCGCGCCACGCCGGCGGCGGTCGGAACGGTTGTCCTTGGCCACGGACTGGAGGTACAGGTCGTGCTGCCCGTTGGCGTAGCGGGTCAGCCGTTCGGCGGCCTGGTCGAGTGACTTGAGGGTGTCGAGCTTGACGAGCATGCCGCGGAGCGACGCCAGGACCTGGCGGTGTTTGTGGTACGCCTCTCGCTGCTCCGCAGTGGTGGTCGCTTCGTCTGGCGCTTTCAGCGCCGCTTCGAGGTGGGTTAGGACGGCGGTGATCTGCTCCCGGCTGAGGGTCCGCAGCCCGGCGGCGACCTCGTCGAGGACCTTCTGCTCGGCGGACGGGTCGAGCTTCTGGTAGGTCAGGACCCGCAGGGTGGTAGTCACCCGCCGGGCGGTCTGCTCGACCTCGGCCTGGACCCGCCGCTGCTGGTCGCGCTGGGCGGTCGGCGGCGGGTCGGCGGCGGCGGGCGGGGCGAGGAGCAGGGTCGCCAGCAGGAGTCGGCCGGTCGGCATGATCGCACCTCGTCGGCTGCCGCGGGTGAATGAGGCGGCCCGCGGCCACTCGTTCCAGTATCCGGCCCGATCGATAAATGAGCAACGCCCAATGTAGTCCGCTCGCTCCGCGAGTGGTCTTCGCAAAACCGCTCGCGGAGCGAGCGGACTACATTACCTTGGCCGGTCGAACACGCCGCGCTGTCGCTCCTCGATCTGCCGCAGCTTCTCCCGGCTCTGGTCGTGCTGGTCGAGCCACTCCTGAAGCTGGGCCTGGGTGACGACCGTCTTGATCCGCGACTCGGACCGGCCCGGCGGCCGGCCGGGCGCGGGGTTGCGGTCGAACACCTCGACGGTGAACACCACCCGGTCGCCGACCTCCAGCTTATCGGGACCGCTCGGCGTCGCCTTGGTCAGGGCGGCGGTCTGGAAGTTGTACCTTCCGCCGGCTTCCAGACCGTCCGGCTCGTTCGCGGGGTCGCCCGCCGGGATCGGGTAGAACTCCACCGATGAGTTGAACCCCGACTTCTCGAAAAGCCCCAGCTCCGGGAGGAACTTTCCGACGATGGCCGGGTCCGCCGTCACCTGCTTGAGCGGCAGCGGCGTCCACGGTCCCTCGTTGACCCGGTACATCACCCGCGCCCGGGACAGTCCCAACGGTGACCGGGCGGCGTAGGCGACCTGCACCTGCCCGCCGAGGCCCAGCGGCATGCCGTTGACCTCGTAGTCTTCGAGCGGGCCGTCGTCCTGTGGCCCCTTGAGCGTCTCCTGGAGCAGGCTGACCCGTGGCGGCTCGTCCGGGGCGAGGTTGATCCCGCGGCGCGGCGGGTAGGAGTTGGCGAACCCGTGCTCGTCGGCCACCTCGACGCGGTAGCCGGACGGCCGCGGCGGCAGGTCGAAGACCGCCTCGGCGGCCAGCCCGTCAGCGGCACGGTGCATCTCGACCCGCCGGGCCGGCTGCTCCTGACCGGACTCGTCCCGGGCCAGGACCACCAGCGTCGCCCGCGCCACCGGCTTCGAGGTCGCCACCGCGACTCGCACCGCCGAGTCGGGCAGGGCCAGCACCTCGCCCTGCGGCTGGAACCGCTCGTAGCGGTTTTCCCCTTTCGGATCGACGTACTTCGGCAGCAGCACCCAGGCGTTGACCTCGGTGACGACCGGCCGCGGCTCGAACCGGACGTACCCCGGCGTCCGGGTCCGGCCGTCGGCCAGCCGGGCGCGGAACGTGAACGGCAGCGACGCCGGCGGTAGCTTGGCGGTGAAGACGGCGTGCTCCTCGTCGATGCGCTTCGCCAACGTCAGCGGGAACGTCTCGGCCGGCTGCCCCTCGGGGTAGACGCGGACGGTCCCCGTCGCGTCGTCGGCCACGCGGCCCGTCACATCGAACCGCAGCTCGACCTCGTCGCCGCTGGGCCACAACTCGGGCGTCTGATTCACCAGACGAACGGAGCGAGGGACATCAACCGGCAACAGGCACTGCCGGGCCAGGAGCGCTGACACCAGTTCCGCCCGCGCGGCGGCGAACGCACCGGTCGCCAGGAGGACCGGCACGGCCAGGAGGGCCGCCCACTCCAGCCGCGACCGATCAGCCAGGGCCGCGAGCCGGTGCCGGGCCGACATCACCTCGGCCTCGGCCGTCACCACGCGGATGAGCAGCGGCGACATCCCCTGGGTCTTTGCCCCGCGACGGTTCAGTTGCAGGGCGGTGACGAGCCGGTGGTCGAACTCCGGCACCTCCGCCTCGGCCCGACCGGCCAGCGCGTCCAGCGACGGCACGTTGAGCCGTACCAGTAGCCAGTACCCGGCAGCAGCGAAGAGCCCGAGTTGCCCGGCGGTCATGAGCAGCCGGAGGGTGAACGGCGTGTCGGTGTACCGGTCGATGAGCCAGTCGGTGAGGCAGGCGACAGTCAGCACCACGACGACGAGTACAACCCATCGGGCGCCGCCCCAGGCGAGGCGGTACAGCCGCTCGCGGCGCTGCCAGCTTCGGAGTTGGCGGATCAGGGTACGCATGGCGTTCCTGGGACCGCGGCCGTCTCGGCCGCTCTTGCTACCCCAGTCAGGGGCCTTGAACAACGTTGAAGCGACCCGACCCGCGCAACAAGAGCGGCCGGGACGGCCGCGGTCCCGGCGTGGGTCAGCTCAGGCTGTTGAACTTCCTCAGGAACCACTCGGCCGACAGCAGGCCGACCACCCACAGGAGCGCCCACCGGTTCCAGAGCAGCACCTCGTCCTTGCTCGTGAACGGCGTCTTCTTCGGCTTCACCGATTCCGGCAGGGTATGCAGGTCCTCCTCGCGGTAGAACTTGCCGCCGGTCGCCTCGGCCAGCGCCCGCAACTCCTCCTCGGCCATGCCGCCGGGGGCCAGCTCGTGGTCGGGCGGCATCGTCACCCGATACTCCAGCGTCGCCGGCTCGGACCCGGTGTCCACCCGGATCGTGAACCGCCCGACCTGGTTGAACGGCACCGGGGCGACGTAACTGCCGTCCTGGTCCGGGAGCTTGCGGAGCCGCAGCCGGGCGGTGCGGTCCTTGTCGTCGGGGCCGACATCGAGCCGCTCAACCGTCGCCTCGACCTCGTCGGCGGTCAGCGGCTTCAGGTCCGGGTTGAAGAGGCGGGCGTAGAGCTGGCCCATCTTCCCGAGTTGCGGGTCTGGGGTGTCGAGGGAGAGTTGCGTCAGCTTCGTGCCGAGGGTCCGCGGCACGCCGGTGACGTAGACGGCCTGCGACCAGTACCGGCCGAAGTACCGGTCGGCCTCGTTGAACCGCCACCGCCACGTTTCGTCGAACCCGCAGAACAGCACGTACCCTTTGCCGTAGTAGTGGGCGGCCAGGAGCGGCATCGGCTTGCCGTCGGTGGTTTGCTTCGTCGGGTGGACGAGGAACGCCTCGGCGGCGGGCTTGAGCTTCTGTACCGGGTAGGCCCAGTAGATTTCGGGGAGCGACCGCCATGTCCGCAGGCTCTCGGCCGGGTCGTCGTCGAGGCTCAGGAGCGGGTTGCGGGCACCCGCCGGGGTCAGCTCCGGGCGGAACGGCTCCGGCGAGGCGGCCGAGTCGATCGGGAACCGCACGCTCACGAACTCGACCGGCAGCACATCGGCCAGCGGCGTTCCGGAGAACGACGCCGGGCCGTGGTGGCGGCCGGCGATGTGGATCAGCCCGCCGCCTTCGGCCACGAAGTCGCGGACCCACTCCTGTTGCTCGGCGGTGAGGTACGACGCCGGGAAGTCGCCGAGGATGAGCAGGTCGAAGGCGAGCAGCTCTTGCCGGGTGGCCGGGAACCTCGGCAGGAACGGCGGCCCGGCGGTCATCGCCCGGCGGTCCCCCTCGGTGAGGATGAACGAGGCCTCGACGCGGCGGTCTCGCATGAGCGCTCGCTGGAGGAACTTGAAGTCCCACCGCGGGGTGGAGTCGATGACCAGCACCTTCATCTTGCGGTCGATCACCCGAACGGACTTCGTTACCTCATCGGTCGCGTCGCCGGAGCCGGACCGGGCGCGGACCGTGGCGGTCAACTCCTGCTTGCCGGCCTGCGCGTCGCGCTGTGTCGGCACGAAGGAAAGCACTTCCTTCAGGTCGTCCCCCTCGGCGAGATCGACCACTTTGCGGGCGACCTCGTTGCCGTTGAGCTTCAGGACCAGTTCGACCTGGCCGTCCGGGAAACCGTAGACCCGATAGCGGATCGGGACGCTGACCGTGTCGTCCACGAACAGCGTCTCCGGCACGGTCGCCCCGCGAATTTGCACCTGACCGAACGACGAGCTGCCGACGCCGTAGACGTGGATCGGTATCTCCAGCCGGGCGCACTCGCGGGCCAGGTCGATGAGGCTCTGCTGGCTGGCGTTCTCCCGGCCGTCGGTGACGAGGACCAC
>DASSAT010000478.1:0-3773 GCA_035699305.1 Fimbriiglobus sp.
TCGCGGCGGCGGTCGGGTCGGCCTTGGCCTTCACCACCCGGGCGGCAGCCCGCAGCCTCGGCTCCGGCGACGCCAGCGCCGCCTTCGTCGCGTCGGCCAACTCCACCGCCTTCACCGCCTCCAGGGCGAAGAGCGCCTCGGCCCGGACGCTCGCCGATTGGCTGGCGTCGGCGATCAGCCTGGCGAGGACCGGGCCGACGTCCTTCACGCCGAGCTTGGCAGTCATCTTCACCGCGGCCGCGCGGACCGCGTCGGACCCGACGAACAGCTTCGCCAAGACCGGCTTGACAGCCGCGATGGCGTCCGCAGCCGGCCGCTCGGGGAGGGTCATCGCGGTGCCGACGATCGGGTCGCGGCGCGGCGGCTTGGCCCAGTCGGCGAGCAACTTCAGGGCGCACTCGCGGAGGTAGCCCGGCTCCGTCGCGCGGGCCGCGAAGTTCGCCAGCCTCGCCGCGCCGTCCGGCTTGCCCAGCTTGAAGTTCGCCGACAGCGCTCGGTACGCGACCGCGTCGGCCAGCCCCGGCGTGTCGGCGAGCTTCGCCAGGTCCACCATCGGGGTCATAAGGTCCTGGTCGTGGATCGCCCGTGCCGCCTCGGCGACGATCCGCGGGTCGGGGTCGGTCAGGAACTCCGCAAGCTGCTTGCCCCGGAGCTTGCGCAGGGCGAGCACCACCCCGAGGCGGACGGCCGGCGTATCCGAGCCGGGCTTCGACCACGTCCAGGCGTTGAACAGATCGACCGGGTGCTTGCTCGACTCGGCCAGCGCCTCGACGGCCGCGTGGCGGAGGTAGGCGTCCTGGTTATCGTTCGTTTTCAGCAGGTTGAACAGCGGGGCGTAGAACTCCTGGACGTATCCGGGGTAGACGGCCCGCCCCAGCGAATCGCACCGAACAAACGCGATGGCCGCAGCTGCTCGGACGGCCGGCTCGCTGTCGGACAGTAGCTTCGGGACCGCGACGCGGACCGCGTTGGCCTCTGGAATCAGAGCCCCGCCCCGTTCGCCGTCCTTACCCAGCGGTCGTTCTCCAAGCACCTTGACCGCGGCCAGGCGAACCGTTGAGTCCGCGTCCGAGGTCAGGCCGGTGAGCGTCCGATACAGGGTCCGGGCCGCGGCCACATCCTTAGACCGGGCGCGCGGGGTTATCATCCCGAGTCCCCAGATCGCGTGCAATCGGGCGATCAGGTTCTTTGATCCCTTCGCCACCTCCGCGAACGCGGGGACCGCCTCCGCCGCCTTCCGGAATGCCAACTCGAACTGCGCCTCCTGCCGGACCTGCCGGTGCGGGTGTTCGAGCAGTTTCGCCAACTCTTCGATGCTCTTCTTCTCGAACCCCTCGGCCAGCAGTTTCTTCGCCTCGGCGACGGCCGGGTTCTTCATCGCCTCGGGGTCGGTGACGCGGAAGATGCGCCCCTTGCCCGGCGGGTTCCAGCCGCCTACCCAGTCGAGCCAGTAGAAAGCCCCGTCCGGCCCGAACTCGCAGTCGGTCGGCACCATGTTCTTGACGAACGGGTGCAGGTCCACCACCTCGAAGCTCGCCCCCTTCGGCTTGACCGCCAGCGACCAGATCACGCTGCTGCCGGGGTTCGCCGTGAAGTCGCAGGCGAAGAAGTGCCCCTTGTAGCGATCGGGGAGGCCGACGCCGGGATAATAGGTGATGCCGGACGGGCCGTTGCCGAAGTTCGCCAACGGCGGCACGACGTAGGCCGGCGGCCCGCCGTCGGGGCCGGGGACATGCCAAATCTTCTCGGCGTTCCACGGCCCGCGGTTGCCCTGCGGCACGCTGGCGTTGTGCATCAGCGTGCCGTACTGGTAGCCGCAGCGCCAGCCGCTGTCGCCGCCCTCCACGATCTGCACCCAGCGGGCGCGGTCGCCGCTGTCGGAGTTGTTGTCATAGGTGAAGAGGTTGCCGTAGTCGTCGAATGCCAGTTCTTGCGGGTTGCGCAGCCCGACGTGGACGATCTCCAGGTTCGCGCCGTCCAGGTCGCAGCGGAGCACGGCGCCGCTGTCCGGGTTGAAGAGCTTCTTGCCTTCCTTCGTGGTGACATTCAGGCCGCGGTCGCCGACGGAGAAGTACAGCTTGCCGTCCGGCCCCATGCGCAGCCCGTGCAGGTCGTGGCCGACGAACTGCACCCGCACCCCGTAGCCGGTGGACAGCGACTCCTTCTCGTCGGCCTTCCCGTCGCCGTCTTTATCGCGGAGCCGGTACAGGCTGGGGATGTTGGTGAAATACACGTCCCCCTTGCGGGCGAGGACGCCTGCGGCCAGCCCGTCCTCGGGGCGGTGGTAGCCACCAGAGAATACGGTGCTGGCGTCCGCGCGGCCGTCGCCGTCGGTGTCCCGGACGAGCCGGAGCTGGTCGTCGAACTTCTCGTAGCCCGTGTAGTTGTGCCGCTTGTACATCGCCAGCCGGTCGGCGACGCTGCGGGAGCCGATGTCGTCGTCGAGCCAGTGCATGAAGTTGCGGGTGTCCGGCACGCCGTTGTTGAACCGGGTGGTCTCGGCGACGAAGCACCGGTCGTGCGAATCGAACGCGAACGACACCGGGTTGGCCAGCAGCGGCTCGGCGGCCCACAGCGCGACCGTTAAGCCCTTTTCCACCTGCGCGGCCTTGCCGGCCTGCTCGGCGTCGGGGTTCGGGGCGGCCGTCCGGGCGTCCGGCGGGACGGCAACGGCGAGGGTGGCGAGTACGACCGGTACGGCGAGGGCGGGCAGCCAGCGGGGCATGACGGCTCCGGGTCGGCGGGATTGGAGTGCGGGCAGGCTGTAGTTGAAGCTACCGGAGTGATCGAGGCGGGGCAACGGTTCCCTGGGACCGCGGCCGTCCCGGCCGCTCTTGCTCCGCGGGTCGGGGGCCTCGTGCGGCGGTCGAGCATATCGACCGGGGAAGCCAAGCGGCCGGGACGGCCGCGGTCCCAGGGGTCACACCTCCACCCGTTCCCCGAATCGGCGGCGCAACCGCTCGGCCGCGGCGGACGTGATCCGGTTGCCGCGCAGCCGTAGGCGGACCCCCTGTAACACCAGGCACAGGACATCCGCTCCGGTATCGGTGATCTCGTTGTCGGACAGGTCCATTTCCGCCAGTGCTCGCCGGAACGCCATCAGACGGAACCGGTGGGCGAACCGCGTCGCCCAGTCGTCGGTCAGGTTGTTCTCGGAGACGTCCAGCACCCGCAGTGCGTTGAGGTTCTGGGCGACGGCCAGGAAGTAGATGTCCAGTGGGTCGCGGTTGGCCCCCCGCAGTGGGGCAATGTTGAGCAGCCGCGGGCCGAGCCGCAGGGAGGTGATCCGCGAGTAGTACGGGCGGTCCTCGAACAGTTCCGGCGTGCTGTCGGAGAAGTGGACCTGCGGCCGCAGTCGGACGGCGTGGACTGGGGCGACGGCGAACAGCTCGTGGCCGTCGCGCAGCAGCCGCCGGGTGGTGGTGACCAGCTCCGCGACGAACCCGCGGCGGTAGACGACTTTCGTATCCTGCCAGGTCGCCCACTCGGGCAACTCACGGTCCCAGTCGGCCTTGTGCTCGCGGAGGAAGTCCGCGGCAGCCGCATCGTCGCCGGCGATCTGGGCGCGGATGAACGTCGCGCGGGCCGACTCGCCGTGTTCCTCCAACCAGTCGGCGAACACCAGCCGCGGCAGGTCGTCCTCCGGGCGGGCGATGATAGCGGCGAGGAGGGCGTCGCGGTCGGTCATAGCAGTTCGGGGCGGCGGGACGGGCGGGCGTCCGTCATGATACCGGAACCGGCCGACCGGCGGGACTCCAGGTTGTGTGGACCAG
>DASSAT010000479.1:0-6381 GCA_035699305.1 Fimbriiglobus sp.
CGCGACCACTGGTCCAACGCGATGAGCGTGTTGGTCGCCGGCGGCGGCACCCCTGGCGGGCAGGCGGTCGGGGCGACCGACAAACGGGGCTACGCCGCGGTCGAGCGGGTGCTCGCGCCGGAGAACTTCGCCTCGACGGTCTACGCCAAGCTCGGCATCGACCCCGGCAAGATGCTCTACGCCCCGAACGGCCGGCCGACCCACCTCGTCTCCGACCCGACCCCGATCAAGGAACTGATGGGATAAAACGAACCACAGAGTCACAGAGGACACAGAGGGAAGAAACACAGAGGAAGAAAAGAACAGGGTTGAAGACAGAAGAAGAGGACTCGGCTGATGGTTCTTAAACTCTGCATTCCCCTCTGTGTGTCTTGTCTCTGTGTCCTCTGTGACTCTGTGGTTCGTTCTTCTTCTGCCGCCCCGAGCGTGACGTACCTCTCCCCGGCCGGCGCCCGGCAGGGCACGACGGTCGAGGTGTCGGCCGGCGGCACGTTCGACAAGTGGCCGATCGAGGTCTGGGTCAGCGGCGAGGGCGTCACCGGCACGGCCGGCAAGGAGAAGGGCAAGCTCACGTTCACCGTCGCCGAGGATGCCAGGCCCGGGACGTACTGGGTGCGCGTCCACGACAAGACCGGGGCGAGCGGGCTACGGCCGTTCGTCGTCGGCACGTTCGCCGAGGTAGCCGAGAACGAGGCGGGCAAGCCGCAGGCGGTCGAGCTACCGGCGGTCGTCAACGGTCGGCTAGCGAAGGCCGGCGACGTGGACGGCTTCGCGGTGACGCTCCGCAAGGGCCAGACCCTCGTCGCCGCGGTGGAGGCGCACCACACGCTGCGCTCGCCGATCGACGCGGTGTTGCAGGTCGTCTCGCCGGACGGGTTCGTGCTGGCGCAGGGCAACGACCACGCCGGCCTGGACCCGCTGGTCGCGTTCCCGGTGCCGGCGGACGGCACTTATGTCGTCCGGGTGTTCGCGTTCCCGGCCACGCCGGACAGCGGCATCCGCTTCACCGGGTCCGACGCCTCGGTGTACCGGCTGACACTGACGACCGGCGGCTACGCCGATTACGCCTGGCCGCTGGCGATCGAGCGCGGCAAGCCCGGCAAGGTCGCGCTCGTCGGCTGGAACATTCCCAACGGCGCGCGGGCCGTCCCGGTGAAGCCCGAAGACGATGGCCCGATCCTGGTGACTCACCCGCGGGTCATCAACCCGGTCCCGGTGGCCGTCGAGCCGCACCCGTGTTGGCTCGCCTCGGACGCGATGAAGGAGAGCGACGGGCTGGCTCCGCCGTTCACCGTCTCGGGCCGCTTCGAGAAGGCCGGGCAGGTGGACCGCTTCCATATCATCGGCACGAAGAGCCGAGCGCTCGCCATCCGGTGCGAGTCGCCGTCGCTGGGGCTGGTCGCCGCGCCCGTCGTCGCAGTCATCGGCTCGGACGGCAAGTCCCTGGCGCGGGCGGAGCCGCGACGGCCGGACGACGACGCCGACGGCCAGTTCATCCCGCCGGCCGACGGGACGTACACCGTCGAGGTCCGCGACCTGTACGGCGCCCACGGGCCGCGGCACGCCTACCGCCTGACCGTCCGGCCGCCGCAGCCAGACTTCGCGCTGACCGTAGCCGCGGACCGGATCGGCTGCGCGCCGGAGAAGCCGTCGGACGTGGTGGTAACGGTCGCCCGCCGGGACGGGTTCTCGATGGACGTGAGCTTGACTGTCGAAGGGCTGCCGGACGGGGTCACGGCCGAGGTCGTGGCGGCGAAGGGGAAGCCCAACCCGGGCAAGCGGACGCTGCGGTTCACCGCGGACGGCGCCTACAAGCCGGGGCCGGTGCGGATCGTCGGCACGTCCGCCGGGCTGACGCGGGCCGCGACCGCCGCGCTGCCCGACTTCGGGACCACCACAACGGACCTGTGGCTCTCGCCCGGCGCCGCCCCGCCCACGGCGAAGAAGAAGCGCCGCTGACCGGGCACGGCACGTCAGCCCGCTACCCCTTCTTCTCGCCGTCCTTCTTTTCCTCTTTCTTCTTCTCGTCCTTCTTCTCCCCTTTCTTCTCGTCCTTCTTCTTCTCGTCGTCCTTCTTGCCGCCGGCGCGGGCGGCCTTGTCCTCGGTCAGGATCACCGCGTACTGCACCCGCAGGTCCTGGAAGACCAGCTTCGACAGCGGCACCTCCCGCGGCCGGACCAGCGTCAGCTCGATCATGTACCCGGGCTTGAGGTCGGCGGGGTCGGCGGCGTATCCCGGGGCGCCGCGCGGCGACCGCAGCTCGGTCATCTCCTCCCGGGTGTACGGCAGCCGTTTCCCCTTGTCGTCGGTCTTGGGCGGCAACTTCTTCCACCGGACCAGCCCGGCGTCGTGGAGCACGAACTGCATCTTCTCGAACTGCGGCTTGCCCCGAGAGTACCCGGTTATGACCTTGAGCGAGATGCCGTTGTCGTCGGACTTGGCCACCTCGCCGACCACCAGCTTGTTGTACTTGAGCCACCCGGCGAAGTCCGTGGCCTTCGCCGCGGCCGGCTTCTTGTCGTCGTCCGCGGCACTCAACCCGACCAGCCCGACCAGCAGCGCGACGGCCGCGACCTTCCGCACACTCATGCTCTCCCCTCCGCGGCCCGTGGCGAGCGGACCTTGCTACAGTTGTAATGCGCAAACCGGCAGCGGTCCCAACAAAAGCGGCCCCGGTCGTTCCTTGACCCGCTCGGCGCGCCGGAATAGACTCGCACCGTCATCTCATACCGGGTCGCATGGATTCGCTACCGTCTTGGTTTGGTTCCCTCCCCCCCAAGGGGGGAGGGAACCAGACGGTAGCGAATCGATCGGATTCGGTATCAGGTTCCGGGGACCGTATCGAATGGTTAACCGGATCGTGGCTGGGTCGATCACCCCGGCCCCCGGTCTACGGCAGCTGGATCACTTCACCGCCGGCCTTGGTGCAGCCGGCCCGGTACTGGTCCTGATCGATCGTGTCGGCCAGGAACCGCACCGACCCGTCGGCCAGGCAGAAGTTGGCGCCGCCGGAGTGCCGGCTGCGGAACGAGATCACGTTGGCCCAATCCCACGGCCGGATCGGATTCGGCTTGAAGTTCAGCGGGATGTGACAGTTGGCGTAGGACCCGTTGGCGTAGAACGCCGCCGAGTGGTAGTTGTACTCGGGCACGTCCTCCCCGACCATCAGCGTGTTGCTCGTCCCGTCCGTGATCGACGTCAGCCGCGGCCGGTCCTGGTAGCTGTTGCGGTAGATCAGTCCGTTGCACCCGCTGCGCTGGTGGCAGTCGAGGACCAGCCCCCACCCCATCATTGTGTCGCCGAGCACCCCCTTGTAGTTGGTCTGCTCGACCGGGACGCCCACCATCTGGAGCTGGTTGACGCCGGGTTCCAGCGACGACGAGTCGGACGGGCAGTGCAGGACCGGGACGCGCGCGGTCAATAGGGGCCGCACGGACGGGGTCAGCAGCCCCCGGTTGTCATCGACCATGTTGCCGTACCGGGTCGGCTCCAGCTTTTGGTAGAGGGACTGTTGCTCCAGGTATGGCAGGATCTCCAGCAGCCAGCCGCGGCCGGTGTACGGCCCCCGTGGGGCGGACGGATCCTTCGACCCGCTGGTGCTCAGCGGCAGGTGGGAGTAGGCGTCGTGGTAGTTGTGGACGGCCAGGCCGATCTGCTTGAGGTTATTCTTACACTTGACGCGGGCGGCCGCCTCGCGGACCTTCTGGACGGCGGGCAGCAGCAGCCCGATCAGGATGGCGATGATGGCGATGACGACGAGTAGCTCGATCAGCGTAAAGCCCCTCCTGGGACCGCGGCCGTCCCGGCCGCTCTTGCTCCCAGAGCCAATCACGTCACGGGTTTCGGGGGAAGGGTCCGTGCGGGAGGAAGGGCAGCGGCCGGGACGGCCGCGGTCCCAGGAACGGACGGCGAACATGGCGGTGGGCTCCGGGTCAACTTGAGTCGAAATCGGGTTCCGGCGAAGGTATCCTTCCGCGCGGCCGGACCAGACTCAACCTCGACCCAGATTGCCCACCCCATTTATCTTCTCAGCCGTCCAGTTCGATCGGCGCCCCCGGCATCTTCGCTAACACCCGCGCGAACTCTTCCTCGGTCAGCGCCCGCAGCAGCCGCGCCCGCACGTACCCCTGCCGGGCCAGGTACGCCGATAGGGCGATCGCCGTGTCCTCGGTGTCGGCCGTGATGTGGGCGATGGCGTCGTACTCGCCGAGCGTCCACACCAGCGACTCGACCCGGACGCCCAGTTGCTCGGCCACCGTCTGGAACATCTGGGCCCGGCGGGTGGTGTTCTGAATCTGCGACGCCCCGACCTCGGTGTAGGTGACGAGCATCACGTACCGGACCATGACCGCACCTCCGAAGAAGCCCCGGGATTGCAATCCTGGGGCTTGGGTTCACTTACAGCGCCACCGTCACCGTCTTGACCTCCGTGTACATCTGCAGCGCGTACTCGCCCAACTCGCGGCCGATGCCGCTCATCTTGTACCCGCCGAACGGGGCGGCCGCGTCGAAGATGTCGTAGCAGTTCACCCACACCGTCCCGGCCCGCAGTCCGTTGGCCAGCCGCAGCGCCTTCTGGATGTCCTTCGTCCAGACCGCCGCCGCCAGCCCGTAGAAGGTGCGGTTGCCGCGCTCGATCACCTCGTCGGCGTCCCGGAACTTCAGGATGCTCATCACCGGCCCGAAGATTTCTTCCCGGGCGATCTTCATCTCGTCCTTCACGTCGGTGAAGACGGTCGGCTGGACGAAGTAGCCCTTGCTCCCGGCCCGCTCGCCTCCGATCAGGAGCTTCGCGCCCTCCTTCTTGCCGGCGTCGATGTACCCCATGACCCGGTCGAACTGCTCCTGCGACACCTGCGGCCCCTGCTCGGTGGCCGGGTCGAACGGGTCGCCGACCTTGCGGCCCCGGGTCTTGGCGACCATCTTCTCGACGAACCGATCGTACACCTTCTCCTCGACGAACAGCCGCGACCCGGCGACGCAGCACTGCCCCTGGTTGAAGAACAGCCCGACGTACGCCCCCTCGACGGCCGCGTCCAGGTCGGCGTCGGCGAAGACCACGTTGGGCGACTTGCCGCCTAGCTCCAGCGACACGCGCTTGAGGTTACTCTGCGCCGCCGCGGTCATGACCAGCTTGCCGGTGCTCGTCTCGCCGGTGAAGGCGAGCTTGTCCACGTCCATGTGGGATGCCAGCGCCGCCCCGGCGGTCGGGCCGTACCCGGGCACGACGTTGACGACGCCGTCCGGGAAGCCCACTTCTTGCGCCAGCTGCGCCACCCGCAGGGCGGTCAACGGCGTCTGCTCGGCGGGTTTCAGGACGACGGTGTTGCCGCACGCCAGGGCCGGCGCCCACTTCCACGCCTGCATCAGCACCGGGAAGTTCCACGGGATGATCTGGCCGACGACGCCGACCGGCTCGTGCCGGGTGTAGCAGAAGTAGTTGCCGTCGATCGGGATGGTCTTGCCCTGAATCTTGTCGGTCCAGCCGGCGTAGTAGCGGTAGCACTTGACCGTCAGCGGCAGGTCGCCGGACAGCGAGTCGGCGATCGGCTTGCCGTTGTCGAGCGACTCGAGTGCCGCCAGTTCGTCGGTGTTCGCCTCGATGGCGTCGGCGAGCTTGTGCATCAGTCGGCCGCGGTCGCTGGCGTTCATCTTCGACCACGGGCCGGACTCATACGCCTTGCGGGCGGCTTTGACGGCGAGGTCGATGTCGGCCTTGTCCCCTTCGGCCACTTGGCAGATGGTCTGGCCGGTGGCGGGGTCCTGGGTGGCGAAGGTCTTGCCGCTCTGGGAATCGACCCACTTGCCGCCGATGAACATCGGCTGGTCCTTGACCTTGGGCGGGGCGTGCTTGCTCCTCTTGGCGGTGGCGGTGGACATGGGAGAGGTCCTCCGGTGACGGTGAACGGGACGGGGATGGGACCGGGCGCTATTGTCGTCCGACGGAGGGGAGTGTCAAGCAATCGACCGGGGCGGCGCTCCCCGGCGAACCCGGAGCGTCAGCGACGGGGTGGAGCTTGACCCCTCCCCCGGCCCCTCCCCGAAGCGGGGAGGGGAGAAAGACACGGACTGCCTTCTTGCTCCCCCTCCCCGCTTCGGGGAGGGGGTCGGGGGGAGGGGTTGACCGCCCCCACCCGCTCGGGGTCCGCGGGGCGGTTGACACCCTTGCGGCGAACCCTCTATAAAGCCAGTTCGACCCGCGCTGGACAATCCCTCGACCCCCGCCACCGAATGCCCGCCAAGGCCAGACCGCTGCCGATCACGTCCCCGGACAGCCCGACCCCGCGCGCCGAGAAGGGCACCTTCGCCTTCGTGAGCCTCGGCTGCCCGAAGAACCTCGTCGATTCCGAGCGGATGCTCGGCAAGCTGGCCCAGGACGG
>DASSAT010000480.1:0-5999 GCA_035699305.1 Fimbriiglobus sp.
CACCCCGCCGAACGCCGTGTCGGTGCCGCCGCCGGCCGTCAGGGCGATGGCGGCGGCGTTGGCGTTCTCGACGGTCCCGGCCGGCCCGGACAGACCGCCGATGTTGTAGGGGTTGCCGTTGAGCCGCAGGGTGCCGGTGGACCCGGTGGTGAAGACGACCCCCGAGGTGGTCCCGAGGGCCGTGGCGTTCCCGACCACGAGGGTGCCCGCGGCCAGGGTGGTCGTCCCGGAGTAGGTGTTGGCCCCGGTCAGGGTCACGGTGCCGTTGCCGCCCTTGCCCAGCCCGCCGGGCGCGGACCCGTTGACGATCACCCCGCCGTAGGTCGAGTTCAGGTTGTTGCTGGACCCGATGGTCAGGGTGTTGCCGTTGAGGCTGACGCCGCCGGTCCCGGCCAGGGAGCCGACCGTCTGGTTCGCCCCCAGCGAAAAGTTCGTCGAGGCGGCGAGGGTCACGGCCGCCAGGTTGCCCAGGGCGGCGGCGTCGGTCACCCGCAGGGTGCCGGTGTTGACGTTGACCGCGGTGCCGTCCACCAGGCTGGCGGCGGCGCCGGCCAGGGTCAGGATGCCGGCCCCGTCCTTGGCGATCGTCCGGCCGGTCCCGCCGTCGGCCAGGGCGCCGAGGGTCAGGGTGCCGGCCCCGGTCCCGTTGTTGGACACGTTGAACGTCGCCGGCCCGGCCAGGGTGGTGGCCCCGAGGGTCAGGTTGTACGCCGTGTCCGCCAGGGAGCCGGTCTCGGGCTGGAGGTTCAGGGTGGCCCCCGACCCCATCCCCAGCGGCCCCATCGTGAAGGTAGCCACGTTGGTGGCGATCAACGGGTTGATCGTGGCCGACGCCCCGGCGGCGACGTTGACCCCGTTGACGTACGTGCTCACCGGCGGCGGGCTGGTGCCGGTCAGGTTGAAGACGAAGTTGCTGAACAACTGGTTGGCGTTCTCCCCGCCGGTCGCGCCGGTGAACCCGACCCAGGCGTTGGCGCCGAGCAGCGTCGTGAGGTCCAGCGCCTGGGCGGGGAAGTCGAACGTGTTCGCCCCCTGGGTCAGTTTGACGTTCAGGTTGGTGCCGTCGTAGACGAGGTCGAATTTCACCTCGCTACCCGGCCCACTGTTGAAGATGTCCACGGCGGGGGTGGTGGCGGTGTAGTTGCCCCCGCCCGCGACCGCCCCGTTGGTCCGGAAGGCGATCCCCCGGCCGTTCGGATTGTAGATGTTGAGCTGTAGAGACGCGCTCGGAGTGATCCCGCCATACCCGAGCCCCCCGCCACCGGTGCCAAGGGCAGTCGCCGACTGGTTCTGGATGGTGAACGTGGCCCCGTCGGCCGGGTTCCCGCTCCCGCCGACCCGCGAGTAGTTGAAGCTGGCGGTGAACGCCGCCGTCGGCTGCTTGGTGTTGAACCAAGCCGACCGAGCCTGGTTGTTGGCGTTGGTGGTGATGGTCAGCACGTCGCCGGACACCGCCGCGCCGCCCTGGAGGTTCCACCCGGTCCCGTTGCCGTTGAACCCGAGGATGGACGCCCCGGGAGTGCCGCCGATGCTCAGGGCGGTCCCGTTGGCCAGGCTGACCGCTCCGGTCCCGAGGGAGCCGGGACGGGTCGCCACCACCTTGCCGGCGGACACCGTCAGCCCGCCGGCGAAGGTGCTCCCCGTGGAGGTCAGGGTCTGGGTCCCGGTGCCGACCTTGACGACCGACCCCGGCCCGGTGAAGGAGCCGGCGAAGCTGTCGTTCTGGTTGGCGCTGCCGATCGTCAGGACCGTCGGGGTGGCGGTGCCCAGCAGGGCCACGGTGCCGCCGGTCCCGGCCAGCCGCGTGGCGGACGATGCCGCGCCCGCGGCTGCCGTGCCCAGGTTCACGGTGCCGCCGTTGACCGTCGCCGTCCCGATGGCGACCCCGGCGTCGAGGTTGGTCGTCCCGCCGCTGATCGTCGCGGTCGGGATCGTGGTCACGCTCGGCAGGTTGGCGGTGCCGCCGCTGACCGTCGCGGTCGTCAGCCCGGTGACCGGCCCAAGGTTGGCCGTCCCGCCAGTCACGTTCAGGTTCGGTGCCGTCCCGAGGGCGGTGGCGTTCGTGACGTTGGCGATGCCGCCCGTCACCGTCAGCTGGTTGATGGCGGTCGCGTTGACGGCAGCGGCGCCCAGGACCATGGTCCCGCCGCCGGACTTGGTGATGGTCCGGGTGGCCGACCCGTAGTCCAGCGGGCCGGAGTTGAGAATCTGGCTAACGCCGTTGACGTTGAACGTCGGGTTCCCGGTCAGGATGGTGCTCGGGAAACTGACGATGCTGCTGGCCGGGCCGTTCGTGGTCAGGGTGTTGGTGCCGATTGTCAGCTGCCCGAAGGTCAGCGACGCGGTGTTCAACAGGTCGAGGCCCGAGTCAGCCGTCACCGCCACCGGGTTGGCGTAACTGGTCGCCCCGCCGCCGGGCGCGACGCCGCTGACCCCGTACACGTTCAACCGCCCGCCGGAGAGCCGGGTGAGGCCGATGCTCGTCAGGGTCTTGGCCTGGTCGGCGGGGGACAGGGCGATGTCCTGGGCGTACAGCCTGGGGTTTGTGGACCCCACGTTCTGGGGGAACCCTTGCCGGTCCATCCGGTCGAGGTTGTCGATGGCGAACGGGGTGTTATTGAACCAGTCCGGAGAGCGGACGTCCACCTCAGTGAACGTGCTGTCCGAGAAGTTGAGCCGGACCCGGTAGTTGACGGCCCCGCCCCCGCCGGTGGTCAGGAGGCTGACGACCTCGTACTGCGCCCCGGTGGTCAGGGTCAGGGTGCCGGTGTTGCCCCCCCCTTCGACGTCGCCGGGGTTGAGTTGCAGGGTGTTGTTGGCGATCGTCCCGCCCGTCCCGTACGGCTGGAGCAGGTAGGTGTTGAGCGGGTTGGCCGCGCTGACGATCGTGCGGTTGGTCGGCAGCCCCCGGTTGTTGGCGAAGAGGGCGTTGATCTCGTACAGGACCCACCCGTTCGGGAACCCGCCGCCACCGTCAGCGCCATTGCTGTCCAGCGACTTGTTGACGCCGAACGTGCCGCCCGCGGCGTTGTCGCTGGCCGAGCTGATCGTGTCGAAGTTGAACCCGGTGACGGTCAGCGGGTTGGCGGGGTTCCCCGCGAACGTCAGGGTGCCGCCATTCAGGTTGATCGGCCCGGTCCCGACCGGGGTGGCCCCGGCCGTCGGGCGGTTGATCGCCAGGGTGCCAGCGGAGACGGTCGTCGTGCCGGTGTAGGCGTTGGCAAACGGCAGCACCCAGACGCCGGCCCCGGACTTGGTTACGCTGGTGGCGCCGCCCGTCCCATCCCCGAGGTTCGGGCCGAAGACGTTGAGCCCGGTGTTGGTGCCACCAAGGGTAAGGGTCCGGGTCCCGGACCCGGTGAACGCCACGGTGCCGGCGCTACTAAAGGTGAGCGTCCCGGTCCCGCTGGCTTCGATCGTGCCGCCGTTCTGCGTCAGGGTGAACAGCCGGTCGGTGGTAGACGCCCCGCCGGTGTGCCGGAGGGTGCCGCCGTCCAGCACGAGGTTGCCGGCCACGCTGGTCGATGCCCCGATGCCGCTGTTGGCCCCGCCGTTGGCCAGTGTCGGCGTCGCGAGCACGCCGCCGGAGATGGTGGTGATGCCGGTGTAGGTGTTGACGCCGCCGAGGGTGAGGATGCCGGCCCCGGCCTTGGTCAGCCCGCCGGCGCCGGACACGACGCCGCCGAACGTGGCGTTCCCGGTCCCGCCCGCGGTCAGGAGGTTCGCGCCGAGGTCGATGGCCCCGGAGGCGAGGAACATCCCGGTGCCGTTGTTGGCCCAGGTCTGGGCGGCGCTCAGGGCGAACGGGGCGGCGACCGTCTGGTTGTTATTGCTAACCACCGTGACCCCGCCGGTGCCGACCCGCAGGGTGGTGACGTTGGTTGCGGTCGGGTTGACGACGAACGCCCCGGCGCCCGCGGCGAACGTCAGGCTGTTGATGTCGAACGGTCCGCCGCCGGTCCCGGACAGCAGGTCCACGGTGTTGGTCAGCCGGGTGATCCCGTCCAGGACGATCAGCGTATTGGTGGCATCGGAGACCGGGGGCGGGCTGCCCGCGCTGGCTGTCCAGTTGGCGGCGGTGGACCAGTTGTTGTCTCCTCCGCCTCCGTTCCAGGTGTACGTCGTCTGGGCCTGGGCGACCGGGCCGACCGCGACAACAGCGGCCAACGCCAGGGCACCCGCGATGAGGGGGTTGCGGATCATGGCTGCTCACGAGCGACAAGGTGAAAAGAGTTGCGGCATGGCGATCGGACCACGCCGGTGCGGAATGAGAATAACGACGGGAGATGTTGCTGTCTAGGTACAGGGTGTAAAGATAAGGGAATATGCTGAAATTGCCGGACGGCCCGGTTAAGACGCCCGTTCAGTCGTCCGAGGGTGGTCTGCACCCCGGCCCGGGTCGTGCCGGCCGGGCCCTGAGCCATCCCCGGCTTTGTTCTCGTTCTCTCGCCCTCTCATCCTCTCGTTCCTCTCGTTCCCAAGCTCTGCTTGGGAACGCCGTTCGCAAAGCTCCGCTTGGCGAACGGATGCGGGGAGGAGGGCTTCGGGTCTATCCGGTAGCTTCCCGCCTTGCCTTGCCCGCGAAGCGGAGCTTCGCGAACCGCGTTCCCAAGCAGAGCTTGGGAACGAGAGGACCCGTTCGGTCGTCCGAGACTGGCCCGTACCCCCGTCGGCCGGAGTTGGGGCGGTCGCCTCCCCACCGGAACTTGTTTTCATTTTCATCCATAGACTCGATTCTTTTCGCTTGAATTGGACCGCGGGACAGTACATAACTGAGGATTAGTTCCGGATTATCCACTCGCTCCGGTTCGAGGTGTCGCCATGTTTCTCGTTCGTCCGTCCTTCCGCCCCGCGGGGCGCCGGTCCCTCTCCCGGCGAGGATTCACGCTGATCGAGTTGCTGGTGGTGATCGCCATCATCGCGATCCTCATCGGCCTGTTGCTCCCCGCCGTCCAGAAGGTCCGGGAGGCGGCCGCCCGGACGCAGTGCCAGAACAACCTCAAGCAGATGAGCCTGGCCCTGCACAACTGCAACGACGCCAACGGCCGGCTCCCCCCGCTGGCCGGTACGTTCGGGTCGGCGTACTTCGCCCCGTTCTTCTTCCACCTGCTGCCGTACATCGAGCAGGAGAACGTGCAGAAGGCGGCCACCATCAGCGGGTACATCGTCCCGATGTGGCAGACCCCGGGGCCGTCCGCCGGCACCTTCCTGCGGCAGACGGCGATCAAGACCTACAAGTGCCCGTCCGACCCGACCCTGAACTCGAACGTGGCGACCGACTGGTTGCCCGGGGACGCCTCCTACGGCGCCAACTGGCAGGTGTTCGGCAACCAGCAGTTCAACAACAACTCCACGGTCATCTCCGACTGGGACGGCAAGGGGTCGATCCCGGGCACCTTCTCCGACGGCACGTCGAACACCGTCGTGTTCGCCGAGAAACTGGCGTACTGCCCGGGGACCAAGCGGAACTCGGGGACCTTCTTCGCCGGGATCAACCGCAGCCACAACCACGGCGGGACGTGGTGGTATCGGGGGGTCTATAACGCCAGCGCGTTCAGTGGCGCCCCGCCGTCGGTCAACGACAGCTTCCCGGGCGACCGGCTCTCGGCGGTCTTCGGCGGCGGCCTCGGGCGGGACGGCACCCGCTGGTACACCGGCGTCAACTCGATGTTCCTGTCGCAGCCGAAGGGCGCGACCATCACGACCGGCTTCTGCGACCGCGGGGTGGCCTCGGGGTTCCACACCGGCGGGCTGCTCGTCGGGCTGGGTGACGGGAGCGTGCGGATGGTCAACGCGAGCATGACCCCGTTGACCTGGTGGTATGCCCTGACCCCCTCCGGCGGGGAAGTCCTCAACAACTGGTAACCCCGGCCCGCTCCGGCGGGGCGTAACAACTCAGACGGCCGGCCGCGTCGGGCGACCCGACGGCCGGCCGTCGTCGTTTCATCGCCGTAGTTGCTCTAATGAAACCACCCGTCTTGTAGGGTGGGTCGAGTCTT
>DASSAT010000481.1:0-4161 GCA_035699305.1 Fimbriiglobus sp.
TCCGACGCAGAACGGCACACGGAGTGTGCCTACTACATTGAAGACCCGACCACCCCGATCCTGCCTACCTTACGCGGCGACCTGATCTTGCGGCGGCCGGCGGGGCTGGTATAGCCTCCGCCGCGGCCCGGGTCCGGGCCGGTCCCGAGGGCCGCCGTCGGTGTCTGCCGCGCTGCTCCTGTCGTGCCTCACCGTGGCCGCCCCGCCGGACGGGCCAGCCGTCGGCAGCCCGCGCCTCGCCCGCGGCGACGAACTCGTCTACCGCGGCGAGATCGTCGAGGCCGGCACCCGGGTGGTCAACCCGTTCCGCAAGCACTACGAGTTGGAGGTCCGCGTCTTCGTCCTCGACGTGCGGACCGGGTCCGCCGACTGCGCCGTCCTCACCTCGGTCCGGCCGCTCCACGACCCGGTGGTGGCCGAACCCGTCGCCGCCGTCACCGGCGTGGACCCCGCCCGCCGACAGCTGCCGCCGGCCGTCACGCTGGAACTGGTCCGCGTCGATGACCGCGGCCGCGTCGTGTTGCTCGCCCCGCCAGCCGGGCCGGCGCCGATCCCCTTGAGCGCGTCCACCGCGACGAAGCCCGCGCCGCTCACCCCACTCGACACCGTCCCGACGGTCGAGTTGGGGATGTTCCTCCCGCTGCCGGCGAAGCCGGCCGCCGTCGGCGTCACCTGGGCGGCCGCCGAGCCGGGCCGGCCGCCGGTCGTCTGGACATGCGACGAGGAGTCGGTCTGGAACGGCGGGCGCTGCATCGCGGTGACGGCGACGCAGCAGACCGACGGCTGGGACCGGCCGGCCATCGCCGTCACCGGCTGGCAGCGCACGGAGGCGCTCCTGGTCGTGCCGGCCGACGGGTTCGCCAGCAAGGTCCGCCGCCACGTCAAGCGGCGCGAGGGGGACAGCACCGTCGGGTGGGTGGAGGTGCGCTACGAGTTGCAGCCCCCGAACCGGTACGTCGGCCTGCGCTACGACGACGTGCGCCGGGAGGTCGAGGCCGCTTACGCCTTCGCGTCCGACCTGGCGCCGCTGCTGGCGAAGGCGAACAAGGTGGACCCGCGGCAGTTCGAGGTCAAACTGTCGAAGATCGTCGTGTGGCTGGAGGAGCAGTCGGCCGCGACCGGGTTCCGCCCCGCCCTGGAGGCGGTCCGGCGCCGCTGCGAGGCCGCCGCGCATGGCGACGCCACCCCGGCCCTCGCCGAGCCGCCCGCGGCGCCGCGCGAGCCGCCGCGCGTCGGCCGGCCGGCCCCGGACTTCGTCGCCCCGCTGGTCCACGCGGCCGGCCAGTTCCGGCTCTCGGCGGTCCGCGGCCGGCCGGCGGTGCTGGTCTTCTTCAAGCCGGGGTCGAAGACATCCAGGGGGTCGCTGTCCGTCGCCGAGGCGCTGTACAAGCTCTACGCCGACCGGCTCGCGGTCGTCGCTCTGGCGGTCTCCGCCGGGCCGGAGGAGGCCAGCCGCCAGCGCGAGGCGCTGACGCTCACCGTCCCCGTGGCCGACGGGTCCGGCCCGCGGCCGGCCTACGTGGTGGACACCTACCCGAAGTTCTTCGTCGTCGATGCCGCGGGGTCGTTGGCCTGGCGGTTCGATGGCTACGGCGCGGAGACGGGGTATCTGGCGAAGGTGCAGGTGGAGAAGCTGCTCAACCGGGGCAACGTGGGCGGCACGACCGGCGCGACCGGAACGACCTGGGCGACCATTCGCCGGCGGCTTGGGTTGTCCGGCCCGGAGCCTGCGGCATACGATTGAGCGGCGGAAGAATGTAGTCCGCTCGCTCCGCGAGCGGATCAGCGAAGACCGCTCGCGGAGCGAGCGGACCACACAATGGCGACAGACTTCGACATCCAGGGCTTGACCCGCGTCTGTGCCGCGACCGGGCGGGAGCTGAGGGCGGGTGAGCGGTATTGTGCCGTCCTGCTCGACGACGCCGGGAAGTTCGTCCGCAAGGACTTCGCCGCGGACGCCTGGGCGGGGCCGCCGGCCGGCGCTGTCGCCCACTGGACTGGCCGGGTTCCCGCAAGCGACCGGCCCCGCAAGCCGACCTTCAACGAGGAGCTGCTGCTCGACTGCTTCCACCACCTGGGCGGTGCCACCGAGCCGGGCCGCGTCAACTTCCGCTACGTCGTCGCGCTGTTGCTGATGCGCCGGCGGCGGCTGAAGTTCGAGGACGTGCGGCAAGCCGAGGGCGGCGCGCACGTCCTGGTGGTGCGGGACGCCAAGGGCGGGGCGCGGCACGAGGTGCCCGACCCGCGGCTGACCGAGGACGAGATCGCGGCCGTGCAGGCCGAGGTGTTCCGGGTTCTGGGGTGGCACTGACCCAGGAGTCAGGAGTCAGGAGTCAGAGGTCAGGGGTCAGAGGTCAGGGGTCAGAGGTCAGAGGTCAGAAGGTGGCCGACCGTCATTCCGACTTCTGACTTCCGACTTCTGACTTCTGACTTCTGACTTCTGACTTCTGACTTCTGACTTCTGTCCCCGGTATGACTCGACGAGGTTCCCCCATGCGGGCTGCCGTCACCGTCCTGCTGCTCGCCGCCCTGCTCGCCCCCGCCGCCGGGTGCGACTGGCTGCGGAAGACCGCCCTCCAGAAGGACAACGGCACACAGACCCACGGCGGCCCGATCGCGGACGTCACGCCGGGGCAACTGGTCAAGTACCTCAACGACCAGGCGGGCCACCTGAACACCGTCCGGTACAACGACCTGTCCATCGAGGTGTCGATGGGCCGGGAGCGGAACTCCCTCCAGAGCAGCACCCTGATCTGCGCCAAGCCGCGGAACTTCCTGCTGGTCGGCGGCCGGCCGGTGATCGGCGACCTGCTCTACATCGGGTCCAACGACCGCGAGTTCTGGATGCTGACCAAGCGGCCGCTGACGGAGCAATACCTGTACTGCTCGCACGCCGACTTCGAGCGCGGGGCCGGCCAGCTGCCGATCCCGTTCGACCCGGAGTGGGCGCTGCAAGCGCTCGGCATGGCGACCTACGACCCCAACCTGCCGTACAAGGTGGACACCGACCAGAAGAACCGGGTGTACACCCTGTCCTGGGACTCGACCACCCCGCAGGGCACCCCCGTCCGGCGCGAGATCGTCCTCGACCCGACCCGGGACGACCGGCGGCCCAACGTCCGCCAGCACCGCATTCGGGACGCCGCCGGCAAGCTGCTCGGGCTGGCGGATATCCGGGAGGTGGTGACGGTGCCGGTCGGCGGCGCCTACGTGAAGGTGCCGACCCGGGTGGTGTTGGAGTGGCCGCAGCAGCAGACCAAGATGGAGTTGCGGCTCGGCCGGCCGCGGGTCAACGAGAAGATAACCGACGCCGACGCGGCGGGGATGTTCACCCGGCCGCAGCCCAGCCGCGGGGTCAGCCCGATCAACCTGGCTGAGGCGCGGCTCACGCCACGCTAAACAAGCGATGGCACGCGGATGACGCGGGATTTCAGCGCGGATGAACGCGGATCAGAAAAGACAGGGATTAAGACAGGAGATCGGAAGGCGGAGAAATGGGCGGTCGGAGCCTTGCGGTTTCAAAGACCTTGCGGCGGAGTTGGGGCTTCGGTCCGAAGTTGAGCAGCAGACCCACGTCGATACTCGACCCCTTCAGGTAGTTCAACAACTGGGCCTCGTGCTCCGGGGCCAGTTGTTCCGCGGCCTTCAGTTCCAGGATGACGCAATCCTCGACGAGCAGGTCGGCGAAGTACTCGCCGACGTGAACCCCGTCGTAGAACGCGTCGATCTTGGCTTGCGGGTAGACCCGGAGACCTCGCTTCTGCAGCTCGTGCTGCATCGCGTTCTAGTACACCTTCTCAAGAAACCCCCAGCCCAGCGTGTTGTACACCTCATAGAACGCCGCGATGATCCGCTCGGTCAGGTCCTGGTGCTTCAACACAGCGGCTTCTCCCAATCCTGTCTTTTATCTCTCCTGTTTTTCTGATCCGCGTTTTATCCGCGCTGAAATCCGCGTCATCCGCGTGCCATCGCTTAGTTCTTCAACATCCCGACCTTCTTTGCGTACTCGAAGATGCCGCCCGCCTCGATGATCGGGGCCACCTCGCCCAGCGACCGCAGCTTCCATGTCTCGCCGGTCGTCTGGTTCGTCAGCTCCCCGGCCGCCAGGTCCACCCGCAGTTCGTCGCCGGTGCAGACCCGGTCGATCAATCGCTGCTCCGA
>DASSAT010000482.1:0-15039 GCA_035699305.1 Fimbriiglobus sp.
CGGCCGCTCTTGCTCGACCGTTCGATAACCTACCGGGTTCCCCAAAGTGTTTCTTCTCGCGTAGCAAGAGCGGCCGGGACGGCCGCGGTCCCAGGGTGGGCCGCGTCGGGTGAATTGGGTAAGATAGTCAACCCCTGCCTATCGTACCAGGCGGAGGGACAACGATCCCGGACTCGACCGCGCGAGCGGGTGGGCCGTGGGGGTAGTCGGGGCCGATCATGGGTCATGCCCCGGAGCCAGGGACGGTCGCCCCGTCGGTTCCCGGTCGCGCGACAGGAGGCGCGTGGGATGATCCGCCTGATCGGCACCGTGACGCTCGCCTTACTCGCCCCCGCCGCCTTGGCCCAGACGGCGGACCAGCCGGCCCCGTGGGCCAACAAGTTCTTCCTGCCCGACATCGCCCAGAACCCGCGCCAGGACGCCCCGCCGGTTATCGTCAAGGACTTCGGCACCGTGCCGCACGGGACCCTGTGCGTCCACCGGTTCACCGTCACCAACATCTACGACGTACCGGTGCAGGTGATCGCCGTCCGCCGGTCGTGCGGGTGCCTGCAAGCGTACCCGCCGGAGAAGGTCCTCCAGCCGACCGAGTCGGCGGATTTCATCGTCTCGATGGACACCGGCCAGTTCAAGGGCGAGAACGCGCGGATCATCTACGTCACCTTCCGCGGCGTGCTCGACCAGACCGAGTTCCAGGATACCGCCGTCCTGCGCGTCCAGGCGAACAGCCGCACCGACGTGCAGCTCAACCCCGGGCGGATCGACTTCGGCACCGTCGCCCAGGGGGGCCGAGTCGAGCCGCAGACGGTGACGGTCGAGTACAGCGGCCGACGGCGCGACTGGCGGGTCGTCGGCGTGGTGCCGCCGGCCGGGCCGATCGACGTGGACGTCAAGAACCTGGGCGGCGGGTTCCTCGGCACCAAGTACCAGGTCAGCGTGGCGCTCAAGCCGGACGCCCCGGCCGGCCCGGTGGCCGAGGTCGTCAGCCTGCGGACCAACGACCCGTCCGCCCCGGTCGTGCAGGTGAACGTCACCGGCACCGTGCAAGCGCCGGTCACGCTGAGCACCGACGTGGCCCGGTTCGGCAAGGTGAAGGTCGGGCAGACGGCCACTCTGCGAGTGCTCGTCCGCGGGACCGGCGGCACCCCGTTCGTGGTGCAGAAGGTGGAGGAGGACGCCGACGGGGTGTCGGTGGAGACGTTCCCTGGGGCCAACCCGGTCCAGGTGGTGACGGTGAAGTTCCGGCCGACCCGGCCGGGCGCGGTCCGTAAGGACGTGCGGTTGCAGGCCAGCCTCGGCGGCGGCATCAGCGCGACGATCCGCGTCGAGGGCGAAGGCGAGGGCGAGCCGCAGATGCCGTAACCGGAGTAGTTCCAGAGTTCCAAGTTCCAAGTCGGATTGTTGGAACTTGGCACTCTGGAACTTGGAACTCAACTCAGATAGGAGTTACGCAGTTGGTGATTCGGTCGAGTTGCGCCGGGGGATTGTTCGGACCTACGTTCTCGGTATGAACGCCCCTCGCGTAACTGCGGCCGACTACATCGATTTCCTCATCGCCACCCCCAAGGTGGCCAGTGCCACGGAGGCCGCACGGGTGCAACCCCCCGATCCGAAGGCCCCGCCTACGACGCCTTCACTCGCCTCCTGACCCGCCTCGAACCCGATCCCGAAACCCTCTGGGAGGAGGTCCGGCCCCTCGTCCGCCGCGCCGACAGCGTCCTCATCGTCGATGACACCGTGCTCGACAAACCCTACGCCCACAAGATGGGGCTGATCGGGCCGTTCTGGTCGGGCAAGCACCAACGCATCCTCCGCGGCATCAACCTCGTCACCCTCGCCTGGAGCGATGGCGACGCCGTTTACCCCACCGACTACCGCCTCGTCGATCCCGCCGAGACCCCCAAACGCAACACGAACGAGCACTTCCGCGCGATGCTCGTCACGGCCAAGGCCCGCGGCTTGACGCCACGCTACGTCTGCTTCGATTCCTGGTACTCCAGCAAGGAGAACCTCAAAGCCGTACGCGGCCACGGCTGGCAGTTCCTGATCCAGGTCCGCTCCAATCGCAACGTCAACCTCGATCGCACCGGCCACAAGCCGATCCGCGATCAACCCATCACGGCCACGGGCACCATCGTCCACGTCGAAGGCTTCGGTCTGGTGAAGGCATTTCGGATCGTCGCTCCAAATGGCGACACGGAACACTGGATCACCTACGCCCAACGGGCCTGGGCCATCGAGGAGTACCATCGCGGGCTCAAGCAATGCACCGAGGTGGAACGCGGCCCGGCTCGTCGGGTTTGTTCGCAACGCAACCACATCGGGCTGGCGTTGCGAGCCTTCATCCGGCTGGAATGGCACCACTACCGGTCCGGCGTCAGTTGGTTCGAGGCCAAGTGGGGCATCATCCGCGACGCCGTCCGAGCCTACCTCACCAACCCCGTCTACAATTTCCCCATGCAGGCAACTGCGCAACTCCTATCAGAGCCTCTGTGCCTCTGTGGTTAGTCCCCTCTTCGGCGGAGGTAGTCTCGCGTCACGGTCTGCGAGGCCGCGAACAGCACCACGACCAGGGCCGCGTTCAGGGCGGGGATGAGGTACATCGCGTCGTGCAGGCCGACGGCCTTGTGCAACTCGGTCACGGCCGAGGCGCCGGCGGCCCGGCGGGCGAGGTGGTCGCTGACCCAGCCGGTTGCCACGGGGCCGAGGATCGCCCCGAGGAAGTACATGGCGCAGAAGTAGATCGCCATCGCCGTGCCGCGCATTGCCGGTGGTACGATGTCCTGGATGGTGGCGTACACGGTGCCGTAGTAGGAGTAGAGCAGCAGGCACGCGGGCAACAGGCCGGCGACGCACAACCCCACCGCGCCGCGGGGCGCCGCCAGGGCCAACAACAGGCACGGAACCGCCGCCGCCAACCCGACCCAGGCGACGTGCAGTCGGCCGCTGACCCGGCGGCGGAAGGCCCGGTCCCCCAGCCAGCCGCCCGCGAAGATGCCCAGCGCGCCGACCCCGTAGACCAGACCGCTGACGGTCCCGGCCCGCGCGATGCTCAGCTCGTGGTAGCGGATCAGGAACGAGGCGATGAACGTTCCCAGCGCGTACATGTTGAAGTTGTGCAGCGCTCCGGAGACAATGACCCACCACATGGTTGGCAGGCCGAGCACCCGGCGCGCCACCGCTGCGAACGGGAGGTGCCCCGCCGGGGCGGTCGGGTCGGCCGCGCCGCGGGCCGGGTCGAGGACGAACAGGGCGGCGACCGCCAGGGCCAGGCCCGGCACCCCGGCGACGAAGAACGCCGCCGGCCAGCCGTACCGCTCCGCGACGGCGCCGCTGACGAAGAAGCTCAACGCCAGCCCGACCGGGAGGCCGAGCATGAACACCGCCATCGCCCGCGCCCGGCGGTCGGCCGGGACCAGGTCGCCGATCAGCGAGGTGGCCGTCGGGGCGCAGCTCGCCTCGCCGACGCCCACCCCGAGCCGGAGCACGAACAGCGACCAGAAGTCCCGTGCGAACCCGGAGGCGAAGGTCAGCACGCTCCACAGGCCGACGCCCGCGGCCAGCACCCACTTCCGCCGCGCCCGGTCCGCCAGCCGGCCCAGCGGCACGCCGACGACGGCGTAGAGTATGATGAAGGAGGTCCCCAGCCAGCCGAGTTTGGCGTCGGAGAGGCCCCAGTCCTTGCGGACCTTCTCCTGGACCGCGCCCAGCACTTGCCGGTCGTAGAAGTTCACGGTGTTGATGCCGACGAGTACGCAGAAGGTGAAGACCAGGTGGGGTGTCTTCGGCATGGCGCGGGTCCGCCGAGTGCGATGGGGACGGTCGAGTATGCCCGGGTAGGTGGTAGGCTGTCAATGAGGCGGGAGCCTGAGCAACTCCCAGTGGTGTTTTTCGGGCGCCGGGGTGTGCCAGGTCCAAGGCATTCACCACAAAGGCACAAAGGTCACACAAAGAGACACGAAGGAGAAAAGAGCCAGACCGAGTGGCCGACCGCATTGAGCCTTCCTTTATGTCTTCTTTGTGTGACCTTTGTGCCTTTGTGGTGAATGCCTTGATCGTCGAGGACGCGGCACCTGCGAAAACTGGGGATAGCTCAGGATGGGAGCCTTGTGGGGGAGTTCGTCATGAGAGAAGCCGTCGTTGTCGCCAGTTCGCGGACGCCGCTGGCGAAGTCGTTCCGTGGGTCGTTCAACCTGACCCGGCCGGACGACCTGGCCGCGCACTGCATCACCGACGTGCTGCGGAAGGTGCCCCAACTCGACCCGGCCGAGATCGAGGACGTCGTCCTCGGCTGCGGCTTCCCGGAGGGTTCGCAGGGGTACAACGTGGGCCGGGTCGCGGCGATCCGGGCCGGACTGCCGGCGAGCGTTGCCGGCATGACCGTGAACCGCTTCTGCTCCTCGGGGCTGCAAGCCATCGCGCTGGCGGCGCATGAGATCATGCACGAAGGCGCCGAGGTGGCCATCGGTGGCGGCGTCGAGAGCATCACGGCGAACGCCAACGTCAAGCACGACCCGAACCCGTGGGTACTGGAGCACAAGCCCGGCATCTACATGGTCATGGGAGACACGGCCGAGGTCGTGGCCAAGAAGTACAAGATCGGCCGCGAGGTCCAGGACGAGTACGCCCTCTCCAGCCAGCAGCGGACCGCGCGGGCGCAGCAGGAGGGCTTCTTCCGGGACGAATTGGCCCGGATGAAGGTCGTCCGTGGTATCCTCGACAAGCAGACCGGGCAGGTCGTCGGCAAGGAGGAGCACACCATCGACCGCGACGAATGCAACCGCCCCGACACCACGCTGGAGGGGCTTGCCGCTCTCAAGCCGTACTTCGACCCGAAGAGCGGACAGGGGACAGTGACGGCCGGCAACTCGTCGCAACTGTCCGACGGCGCGTCCGCCGCCCTGCTGATGGAGCGGTCGCGGGCCGAGGCGCTGGGCGTCAAGCCGATGGGCGTCTTCCGCGGGTTCGCCGTCGCCGGCTGCGAGCCGGACGAGATGGGCATCGGCCCGGTCTTTGCCGTACCGAAGTTGCTCAAGCGGCACGGCTTGACGGTGGGCGACATCGGCCTGTGGGAGCTGAACGAGGCGTTCGCGGTGCAGGTGGTGTACTGCCGCGATCGGCTGGGGATCGACCCGGCGAAGCTGAACGTCAACGGCGGCTCGATCTCGATCGGCCACCCGTTCGGCATGACCGGGGCGCGGCTGGTGGGCACGCTGCTCAACGAGATGAAGCGGCGGAAAGTGCGGTACGGCGTCGTGACCATGTGCGTCGGCGGCGGCCAGGGCGCGGCGGGGCTGTTCGAGTCATGTTCGTAGGGTGGGCCGAGTCTTCGAAGCCCACCACAGTCGCCTCCACACGAACGGTGGGCCTCGAAGACTCGGCCCACCCTATAGCAGAGGCTTCCCGATGAGCGAACTGGTCAAACTGTCCCGCGACGGCGACATCGGCGTCGTCACGATCGACAACCCGCCGGTCAACGCGCTCAGCCCGGAGGTGATCGCGGGGATCGCCGCTGCCGTGCAGGCGCTCCGCCAGGACGGGGCGGTCCAGGCGATCGTCCTGGCCGGCGCCGGCCGGACCTTCAGCGGCGGGGCGGACATCAAGGAGTTCGGCAAACTCACCTCCGGGAAGAAGTCGCTCGACGTGGGCTTCCACCCGCTGCTCGCCGTCCTGGAGGACTCTCCCAAGCCGGTCGTCTGCGCCATCCACGGCACCGCGTTCGGCGGCGGGCTGGAGATGGCGATGGCCTGCCACTATCGCGTGGCCACGCCGGATGCCCAGGTCGGCCAGCCGGAGGTCAAGATCGGCCTCATCCCCGGGGCGGGCGGCACCCAGCGGCTGCCGCGGCTGGCGGGCGTGGCGAAGGCCGCCGAGATGTGCGCTGGCGGCGAACCGGTCCGCGCACCCGACGCGCTGGCAGCCGGCATTCTCGACAAGCTCATCGACGGCGACTTGTTGCCGGGCGCCATCGCCTTCGCGCGGGAAGTCGCCGCCCGGGGTGGGCCGCCGCGCAAGACCCGCGACCTCACGGCGAAGCTGGGCAGCGCGGCGGCCAATGCCCCGATCTTCGCCTTCGTCCGCGAGCAGGTGAAGAAGAAGGCCCGCGGCATGATCGCCCCGTTCAAGGCGGTTGATGCGGTCGAGGCCGCCGTCACATTGCCGTTCGACGAGGGCATCAAGCGGGAGGCGGAACTCTTCCGCGAGTGCCTGTTCTCGGACCAGTCGAAGGCGCTCATCCATGTCTTCTTCGCCGAGCGCGAGGTCGCCAAGGTCCCCGGCATCACCAAGGACACGCCGCGCATCTCGATCAAGAGGGCGGCGGTCGTCGGTGCCGGCACGATGGGCGGCGGCATCGCCATGACCTACGCCAACGCCGGCATCCCCGTCCTCCTCAAGGAGGTGGACCAGGCGGCGCTCGACCGCGGTCTGGCGGTCATCAGGAAGAACTACGCCGCCACCGTGCAGAAGGGCCGGCTGACGCAAGCGCAGATGGACGAGCGGTTCGCCCGCATCGAGCCGACCCTCAGCTACGACCGCTTCGCGGAGGCCGACATCGTCGTCGAGGCGGTCTTCGAGGGTATGGCACTCAAGAAGCAGGTCTTCGCCGAGTTGGATAAGGTCGCCCGGCCGGACGCCGTCCTGGCGTCGAACACCTCGACGCTCAACATCGACGAGATCGCCTCGGCCACGAGCCGGCCGCGGCAGGTGATCGGCAACCACTTCTTCAGCCCGGCCAACGTGATGAAGCTGCTGGAGATCGTCCGCGGCAAGCAGTCCAGCCCCGAGGTGATCGCAACGTCAATGGAGCTGGCGAAGCGGTTGGGCAAGGTCGGTGTGCTGGTCGGCAACTGCCGGGCGTTCGTCGGCAACCGCATGTTCGACCCCTACATCCGCGAGGCCCAGTTCCTCGTCGAGGAGGGGGCAAAGATCGAGGAGGTCGATGCGGCGCTGACGGCCTTCGGCATGGCGATGGGTCCGCTGGCGGTGCTCGACCTGGCCGGCCTGGACGTGGGCTGGCGCGTTCGGAAAGAAGGCGGGTTCGTACAGCCGCCGGGGCGGAAGGCGTTCCAGGCCGAGGACCGGCTCTGCGAGCTGGGGCACTTCGGCCAGAAGACCGGGGCCGGCTGGTATCGCTATGAAGGCGGCCTGCGGTCGCCGCTGCCGAACCCGGAGGCCGCCCGGCTCGCCGAGGAGGCGGCCCGCCAGTCGGGGATCACCCGGCGGACGGTCACGCCACAGGAAATCGTCGAACGGACCGTTTTCGCCCTCGTCAACGAGGGCGCGCGCATACTGGAGGAGGGGATCGCCCTGCGGGCCGGCGACATCGACATCATTTATGTGTACGGCTACGGCTTCCCGCCGCACCGCGGCGGCCCGATGTGGTACGCCGACACGGTCGGGCTGAAGACGGTCTATGACCGCGTCCGTGAGTTCGAGGCGCAGCACGGCCCCTCGTGGGCGCCGGACCCACTGCTGAAGAAACTCGCCGAGACCGGGAAGACGTTCGCGGACTTCGACCGGGAACGGGCGGCCGGCCAGTGAGGGGTCCAGCTCACCGCGCCGTGTAGCTCGACCCCTCACCCCTAACCCCTCTCCCCAGCGGGGAGAGGGGGACAAGGCCAAGCAGCGCAGCGTGAGAGCGTGAACATGGACTTGACCTCGCTGCCGGTCACGCACCGGGCGGTCATCCCCGAGTCCTACCTGGACGAGATGGGCCACATGAACGTGATGTGGTATACCCACCTGTTCAGCGAGTCGGCGTGGGGCCTGTTCCAGATGGTCGGGCTGTCCGCGGCGTACTTCACGGCCAACCGGGCCGGCAGCTTCGCGCTGGCCCAGCACTTCCGCTACCTGAAGGAAGTCCGCGCCGGCCAGCATGTCACCCTCCGCGCCCGTGTTTTGGGCCGGACCGCCAAGCGGTGGCACACGATCCACTTCATGACGATCGACGAGTATGACGAACTGGCCGCCACGGCGGAATCCATCAGCACCCACGTGGACATGCGGGTGCGGCGGTCGTCGCCGATGCCGCCGGCCGTCGCCGACGCGATCGACAAGTTAGTGGCGGATCACTCCCGATTGGGCTGGGGCGCGCCCGTCTGCGGCGCGATGACGCCTTAAGAGGACGGCCGATGACGAACTTCCGCAACCTGGCCGAGGCCCACCGCCGCAACGCGGAACGGTTCGGGCCGCAGGCCGCCGTGCGCTTCAAGCGCGACGGCCGCTACCGGGACCTGTCGTGGTCGGACTACCGGTCCGACGCGCTGGCGTGTGCCGCGGCGCTGGCCGACGCGGGCGTGCGGCCCGGCGACCGCGTCGGGCTGCTGGCGGAGAACCGGGTCGAGTGGCTGCTCGCCGACCTGGGCAACCTCACGGCCGCGGCCGTCACCGTCTCGCCGCACTCGTCGTTGAGCGCCCGGCAGGTCCACTTCCAGCTGCGCGACGCGGGCGTCCGGTGGCTGTTCGTCTCCACCGCCGCCCAGCTCGACAAGGTGCGCCAGGTCCGCGGCGAGTTACCAGATTTGGAAGGCGTCGTCGTCTTCGATGCGTCCGCGGCCGGCGGCGACGCGGTGTCGTGGGACGACTTCCTGGCGCGCGGTCGGCAGGCGCTCGGCAGTCAGGCAGCGGAACTGGCCCGCCGCGAGGCGGCGCTGGGGCTGAGCGACCTGGCGACGATCATGTACACGTCCGGCACCACCGGCGACCCGAAGGGGGTGATGCTGACGCACGGCAACATCCTGAGCAACGCCGTCGCGTGCCTGGAGGCCGAGCCGCTCAAGCCGGACGACCTGAACCTCTGCTGGCTGCCGCTGAGCCACATCTACGGCCGGACCGTCGATTTCTACGAGCGGCTGGTCGCTGGCGTGACGTTCTGCTTCGCCGAGTCCCCCGAGATGGTCGTGGCGAACCTGGCCGAGGTCCGCCCCACCCACATCTCGTGCGTGCCGCGGTTTTACGAGAAGTTGCTGGCGTCCGTCGGATCGCCCGACCCGGCGGTCACGGCCGGCCGCCTCCGGGCGATCTTCGGCCCGCGGATGCGGTTCCTCGGCTCCGGCGGCGCGCCGCTGCCCGCCGCCATCGAGAAGACGCTGCACGACGCGGGGCTGCCGATCCTGCCCGGGTACGGGCTGACGGAGAGTTCGCCCGTCATCACCTTCAACCGGACCGGCCGCAGCCGGCCGTACACGGTCGGGGTGGCGCTGCCCGGCGTCGAGGTGAAGATCGCGCCGGACGGCGAGGTGCTGACCCGCGGGCCGCACGTCATGCCCGGGTACTGGAACAACCCCGAAGCGACCGCCGAGGCGATCCGCGACGGCTGGCTCCACACCGGCGACCTGGGCTCTCTCGATGCCGACGGGTTCCTGACCATCACCGGCCGCAAGAAGGAGTTGCTGGTCCTCTCCAACGGCAAAAAGGTGGTCCCGACCCACATCGAGGGGCTGCTGGCGGCCGACGAGTGCATCGACCAGGCCGTCGTCTACGGCGAGGGCAAGCACTTCCTGACCGCCCTGCTCGTGCCGCGCTGGGACAACCTCCGCCGGGCGGTCGCGGACAGCGGGCTGTCGATCGCGGGCTGTGAGTCGGAGGACGATCTGTGCCGGCACCCCGCCGTGCTGGAGGTCCTGCGGAAGCGGATCGACCTGCGGCTGGCCGACGTGGCCCGCTACGAGCACGTGCGGAAGTTCGTCGTCCTGCCGCGGCCGTTCACCGTGGAGGCCGACGAGCTGACGGTCAGTCTGAAGCTGCGCCGCACCGTCGTCCTCGCGAAACACCAGGCCGAGCTGGACGTGCTGTACCACGAGTGAGCGGGGTGGGTCATGGCCGCGTCGATCTCCCTGGCGGGTAAGGTCGCCGTCGTCACCGGCGGCGGGCGCGGCATCGGCAAGGCCATCGCTCGGCGATTCGCCGAGGCGGGCGCGGGCGTCGTCATCGCCAGCCGCAAGACGGAAAACCTGGAGGCCACCGCCGCTGAGTTCGCCGACCTGCCGGGGAAGGTGGTCCCGATCGCCTGTCACGTCGGCCGACTCGACCAAATGGAAGCCCTGGTCCGCGAGACGGAATCGAAGCTCGGGCCGATCGACATCCTCGTCAACAACAGCGCCACAAACATCGGGCAAGGCCCGGCCCTGGACGTGACCGACGAGATGCTGGACAAGATGGTGGAGGTCAACGTCAAGAGCGCCCTGCGGCTGATCCGGCTGACGGTCCCCCGGATGATCGAGCGGAAGGGCGGCGGGTCGGTCATCAACATCGCCTCGATCGCTGGCCTCCAACCGCAGCCCGGCGGCCTGCTCTACAGCTTCACCAAGGCCGGGCTGATCATGATGACGCGGAGTTGGGCGCGCGAGTTCGGCCCGCACGGCGTTCGCGTCAACGCCATCGCCCCGGGATTGGTACAGACCGATTTCAGCGCCTACTTCTGGCAGGACGAGCGATACCGCGCCGAGGTCGAATCCGCCCAGCCGATCCGGCGTATTGGTCAGCCGGACGAGATCGGCTATGCCGCCCTCTACCTGGCCTCCGACGAGGCGTCGTTCGTGACCGGACAGGTGTTCGTCGTGGACGGCGGGGCGACCGCGTGAGGGATGATCCGAGGGACAGTCATGCCCTGAGCTGTCCCCATTTTTGCGGCTACCGTGTCATCGAAGAAGGCGTTCACCACAAAGGCACAAAGATCACACGGAGAAAACACAAAGGAAGACACGGCCTTCGTCCCGCTCTCCTTTGTGTTCCTTTGTGTGATCTTTGTGCCTTTGTGGTGAACGCCTTGGGGTGGCAGCTCTGGGGATCACTCCGGTTCACGCCGTCTCGACCGTGGCGGCGCCCGCCAGTCCCAGTTCAGCCACCGCCAGCTCGCGCATGCGGAACTTCTGCACCTTGCCGGTGACGGTCAGCGGGAAGGCGTCCACGAACTTCCAGTACCGCGGCACCTTGAACCCGGCGATCCGGCCGGCGCAGTACGCGGTCAACTCCTCCGCGGTGGCGACCGCCCCGAGCTTGACCCGCACCCAGGCCATCACTTCCTCGCCGTAGCGGGCGCTCGGCACGCCGATCACTTGTGCGTCGCCGACCGCCGGGTGGGTCAGCAGGTACTCCTCCACCTCGCGCGGCGAGATGTTCTCGCCGCCGCGGATGATCATGTCCTTGATCCGGCCGACGATGTTGACGTACCCGTCCGCGTCCATCGTCGCCAGGTCGCCGGAGTGCATCCACCCGGCGGTGTCGATGGCCGCCGCCGTCGCCTCCGGGTCGTCCCAGTAGCCGAGCATCACGCCGTAGCCGCGGGTGCAGAGTTCGCCGCGCCCGCCGCGCGGCAGCACCCGCCCGGTCGCCGGGTCGATCACCTTGACCTCGACGTGCGGGTGGACCCGGCCGACGGTGCCGACGCGCTTCGCCTCCGGGTCGTCGAGGGCCGTCTGGGTCGAGAGGGGCGAGGTCTCGGTCATCCCGTAGCCGATCGTCACCTCGCGCATGTGCATCCGGTCGCGGACCTGCCGCATCGTCTCCACGGGGCACGGTGAGCCGGCCATGATCCCGGTCCGCAGGCAGCGCAGGTCGAACTCGTTGAAGCGCGGGTGTTCCAGCTCGGCGATGAACATGGTCGGCACGCCGTAGAGCGAAGTGCAACGCTCGGCCTGGACCGCCTCCAGGGTGGTGCCGGGGTCGAACCCCTCGCCGGGGACGACCACGCAGGCGCCGTGGGTGGAACACGCCAGGGTGCCGAGTACCATCCCGAAGCAGTGATAGAACGGGACGCAGACGCACACCCGGTCGCGCTCGGTGTACCGCAGCACCTCGCCGGTGAAGAACCCGTTGTTGAGGATGTTGTGGTGCGACAGGGTCGCCCCCTTGGGGAACCCGGTCGTGCCGGAGGTGTACTGGATGTTGATCGGATCGTCGAACTGAAGCTCCGCCTCGCGGGCGACGAGATCGGCCTCGGGGACGGACCCGCCGCGGTCGAGGAGGGCGGGCCAGTCGTCATCGAAGACGACCGCCTCGCGGAGGGTGCGGCAGCGCGGCCGGACCTCGTCGAGCATCCGCCGGTAGTCGGCCGAGCGGAACCCGCGGGCCAACAGCAGCACGCTCACCCCGGCCTTGGTCAACGCGTATTCGAGTTCGGTGGTGCGGTACGCCGGGTTGATGTTGACGAGTATCGCGCCGATGCGCGCCGTGGCGAACTGGGCGACGACCCACTCGTAGCGGTTGGGCGCCCACACGCCGACGCGGTCGCCGCGGCGGACGCCCAGCGCCAGCAGCCCGCGAGCGGCGCGGCCGGTGAGGCCCCACAGTTCGCGGTAGGTGGCGCGGAAGTTCTGCGAGCGGACGACCAGCGCCTCGGCGTCCGGCACCCGCTCGGCGGCGCGGCGGAGGTTTTCGCCGATCGTCTCACCGAGCAGCGGGATGGCCGACGGGCCGCTGGCGTTGGACAGGGGCATGGCGGTGCTCGGGCCGGTTCACCTCTTCGCCACCCCGCCGACTACTGCACCAGCAGCGCCAGCCGGGCGACGTTCGCCAGGGCCGGGTCGATCACCGACGTCAGCGCCGCCCGGACGGCCTCGGGGTCGTACAGCGTCATCCCGTCCTTCTGGACGTTCAGCGCCCCCGTCTGGGCCGCCTGCGCCAGCTTCTCCACCAGGGCGGTCCGGTCGTTGGTCCCGTCCAGCATCGGCACCAGGTGCTTGTCCAGGTCGTTGAGCCGGACCACCTCGTGCCGGCGGTTGGTGGCGAACACCCCGCGCTGGGCCTGCCACCGGGCCAGCGGCAGCACCACCGGCGTCGGCCCCGCCTGCCGGGCGAACGTAATCGGCATCCCGTGCAGCTCCACCAGGTCGGACCCCATGTAGCAGTTCAAGAGGCCGACCGCCAGGGTCTGCGTGTCCTCGGCGATCACCTTCGGGAGGGCCGGGTCGCCGCCGCCGATCAACTCCCGGGCCTGCTTGCGGAGCAGGTCGAACGGCACCGTCCCGGAGTACACCTCGCCGAGCACCTTCATCGCCGCCTTCAACAGCGGCCGGGTGGTCGCCATCGTCATCCCGCTGGGCGCCTTGTACGACACGTTGTCCTCGGCGGCCACGTCGATGTCCGTCACCGGCTGGCCGTCCGCCCCGATCGGCTTGGCCGCGCTGGCGACGTGCAGCACCCGCAGGCACTCCGGGTTGACCGCCCAGTTCGGCTGCACCCGGTCCCGGCACAGGACCGTCTCGCGGAACATCCGGTTGCGCAGGAAGTCCATGTACTGCTCGGCCTGGATCTGGTCGGTGGCCAGGATCTTGAGCGTCTTCTCGATGTCCGGGCCGAAGTTGCCGGTCACCATCGTCCCGACCCGGGCCTCGCCGAGGTACTTCAGCCCGTTGGCCTTGGCCCGCTCGGCGAACTGGTGGAAGTACAGCGGCTCGTTGTTCTCCTCCAGGTGCTCGTGGTACAGGTAGTGGTCGGCCTGGTGGCGGATCGTCTCCAACTCCTGCTTGAGCAGCACCGCGTAGGCGCTGCCGTCCTGGCGGACCGACTGGGCCAGGAAGTCCAGGAGTGCCCGCGCCTGCTGCGTGCGCAGCTGGGCGGTGTTGAACCGGGACGAGTGGTAGCGCATCATGTCCCGGATCATCCCCCGCATGTGCCAGCCGGGGTACGTGTTGTACGAGATGTACGCGATCCCGTTGGGTGTGAGCAGGGTGTTGCAGATGTCGAAGATCTTCTCCTGCACCTTGTTGGGCACCCAGCTGAAGACGCCGTGGCTGATGACGTAATCGAACTGGCCGTAGGACTCGTCCACGTCGAGGATGCTGGCGTGCTTGAGGGTGACGTTCTTGAGGTCGAACTGCTTGACGAGGTCCTGGCCGTCCTTGATCTGGCGGGTGGACAGGTCGAGGCCGACGAACTCGCTGTCGGGGAGGTAGTCGGCCATCGGGATCAGGTTGCCGCCGGCGGCGCAGCCGAGCTCGAGCACCCGGCACCGCTGGACCGGGGTCGGCCGCATGCCGAAGAGGGTGCCGACGACGAACAGCCGGCTCGGGTGGGTCTGGACGAACGGGTGGCTCTCGTAGGGGACCTCGTCGTAAGTGTTGACCGGGGGGGCGGCCGGGTTGGCGGTCGGCACCGCGGACAGCATGTCGGGCATGTTGGCATCCTCAGCCGGTCGCCCGGCGGCGGGGGGATGGGACTCTGCGACAGGGGTTACTTTCCGCCAGCGCGGGGATTTGGTCAAGACGGGGTGCGGGCGCGGCCCGGTCGGGTCACATCAGTCGTGCAGTGAACCCGGCCTGCTCGAAGTCGTGGTCGCCGGTCAGCGCCTCGGCGATCCCCTCCCGCCCCATCACCACGAACGACACGCAGTCCGTCAACGACCACTGCTTGTCCGGCCGGCGGCCGTACAGGTCCAGCCCGGCGGTGAAAAGGTCATCGGACGCGGGAACGATCTGAGTGCTCGGGTCGGCCGCGAGACGGGCGTGAAGGTTCACGAACCACCCCCGCCACCGGGGTGATCGGGCCACCCCGTCGGCAACCTCCGTCAGCACTCACTGTGTCGTGACGGTTGTGCCGGTGAACGACCCGACGAACGCAGACGCCCGGCCGTTCGCCGGGTCGTTCGGGTTCGCCAGGGCCAAGTAGAAGAACGTGTCCGCGAAGACGATCCTCATCGTTTCGGTGTTCCGTGGATGTAGTGGTCGTGTTGCGCGGCAAAATCGGCCGGCATGTCGTCTAACTTCCCGGCGAACTCGAGCATCCAGGAATGCGACCCCGTCGGCTTGTCGTCGCCGGTTCCGGCCGCGTCCGTTTCGACCGGTCTCGCCGCAGGAACCATCACCTCGACCTCCGTTCCGTCTGGCGGCACCGGCCCGTCTTTCAGCACCACTACCCCGTTTACGATCGTCCCGATTAGCGTCGGCATGGTTTGCTCTCCTGTGTGAGACTAGCACCGTCAGACCCGTTGCCCGTATTCTACGCTCCGTACTTGCCGAACCGGCCGGCGTGGGCCATCGCCAACAGCATCAGGTGCTTCGCCTCGAACCGCCCCAGCCCGCCGCGCAGACACGCCCGCTC
>DASSAT010000483.1:0-9032 GCA_035699305.1 Fimbriiglobus sp.
GCTGCGCCCTGGGCTGAGAACTCCCAGCCCTTCGGGCTGAAGACAGTGCTACCAGACGACGAGGCTTTCAACATAGCATCCAGCGGGGAGAGGGGGGTCAGAATGCGTCGCGGTCCGCGGCCTCACCCCACCACGACGCGCGGCTTGCGGTCGATGGGGAAGTCGGCCGCCTGGATCAGCTCGTACACCATCCACGGCACGTTCCCCATGCCGAACAGCACGAAGTTCAGGTTCGCCGTCAGCGGGTGCTCGGCCGACCAGCCGAAGTGGACCTCCGGCACCACCCCGTACTTGGCCACCTCCAGGGCCGCGGCCGCGATCACGTGCGGGGTCGAGGCCGCCCCGATCACGTGCGCCACCACCCGCCCGTCCTCCCGGCCCACCCGGATCGTCGGCAACTGGTAGAAGTTGCTCGCGTCGCCCAGTTCGACCATCAGGAACAGCACCGGCAGCGTCGGCGGCAGGCGGTGGTAGCGCCGCATGTCCGCCTCCTTGTCCGCCAGCGAGTGGCCGCCGGGGCGCAGCGGGACGATGATCGGGTAATCCCGCATGATCACGTCCTCCCACAGGTGCCGGCTCGGCTCGTCGGCGAACTCGAACCCGCGGAACCGCAGTTCCGTGGACCGGAAGAACCGGCTCACCACCGACACCACAAGCGTCACCCCGACGAACCACGCCGCCATCTCCAGCCCGCCCGGCTCGGACCAGACCACGACCGCCGTGCTGCCGCCGAACACCATCAGGCACAGCAGCCACCACGGCGCGACCCGGAAGGGCTTCCACCACCCGGCCCGCCGTTTCCACACGTCCAAGAGCGCGGCGGCGCTGGCAGCAGTGAAGATGCTCAGCACCCCGGTCAGGTACGCCCCGCGCTGGGCGTCCGGGTCGGCGTCGTAGGCGTAGGTGACGCCGAGCTTCACCAGCACGAAGACGTACATCAGCACGCCCCACCGGTGCGACCATTTCCAGTCCATCCCGAGCCGGTACAGGTACGGCGGGATCAGGTGCCGCATCCCGACGACCACGGTGACGCCCGCGAGCGTCAGGGCCGCCACCGTGGCCACGTCGTAAACGACCCCGAACCACGGGCCGAACAGCGGCGAGACGTCCGTTGGGTCGATCCCGCCGGCCAGCGGTTGGCCGTGCGCCAGGTACGCCAGCGCCCGGTTCTCGGCTTTGCCGTGGGTGGTCAGCGCCTCGCCCGGGATAAGCAGCGTCACGACCAGCGTGGACGAGAGCAGCAGCGCCGCCATCACCACGGCCGCGGCGACCAGCATCAGCCGGGTGTTGCGGACGCGGCCGCGAGGGTTGCCGTTGGTGTCGGACCGGCTCCCCCGCACCAGCGGCATCGCGGTCAGCGCCATCTCGTACCCGCTCAGGCCGAGTGCCAACATCGGGAAGAGCGTCACGCACGCCGCGGCCAGCTCCCACCAGTCGCCGACCGGCCGCGGCGCGGCCCCCTCTTTCCACGAGCCGGCCTCGACCGCGGCCCGCCAAGCGTCGATCAACTCCGGGTGCCGAGCGAGGTACGCCACCCCGCTCCCGACCACCGCCGCAGTCATCGCCAGGTAGACCAGCAGGACCGCGGACGCCACCCGGATCAGCCCGCGGGAGACGCCGCGGCGGTACACCCACGCGACGACCGACCCGGCGACGAGGATGAGGAGCGTGACCACCACCCGCCGGTCGAACAGGCCGCGAGCGTGGCCCACGGTCTCCGGCGGGAGTTCCCCGGCCAGTCGGTTGCACTCGTCACACGCCGCCCCGAGGGCGCTCTGCCAGGGGGCGAACGGGCTGTGTGTCAGGTGCTCGGCCGCGTCCGCCGCCGAGAACGTCCGGGTGAACACCAGGTCCGTCGCCGCGAACCCCAGCACGGTCAGCACCACCAGCTTGCCGCGCCAGCCCGGGATCAGCCGCTCCAGCAGGCCCGTGGACCCGGACCCGTGCGGCGACCGGCCGGCCAGGTAGCAGTACAGCGGGACGGCGCAGGCGAGCGTGACGGCGACGACCCCGAGCGTCGCCAGCGGGGCGAGCTTCCCCGCGACGCCGAACGCGACTGACGGCTGATAGGCGAGGCTGGAGAGGTAGTCCAGGCCGACGACGCACAGCACCCACGGCCAGGCGGTCCGAAACCGGACCCGATGACCGGGAAGGGCGGGCGAAGGACTCGACGGCTCCGGGCCGGCGGCGGGCGGTTCAGGCGACGGCACGGGTCAACTCCTCCCGGACGAACGCCGGGATCGCGTGCTGGTAGTGTATTCGCCGACCGACTTCTCCCCTTCGCCGCATCCTACCTTGAACATTCGCCCCCCGCCGCAAGTCGTTACGGGCGCTACACACCGCAAAATTTGGACTGCCTCCGCGGCGTGAACTACGCTTCATCGGCGTACTCTCGCCCGGGGGCCGATCCGTCGTCCCGCCCCCCGGGTCCGGTCCGTTCCGGTCTGTCGTTCCGTGGCCCGCCCAGCCCGAACCGGCCGCGCGAAGTCGCGCGGTCCCCCGGAACCGCCCCTGAACCGGTGGTCCCATGAACTGGCTGCGCGAACCCGACACCGAACCCATCCCCGGTTATCGTCTGCTGGAGCCACTCGGGACCGGCGGGTTCGGCGAGGTGTGGAAGTGTGTCGCCCCCGGCGGCATTTACAAGGCGATCAAGTTCGTCTACGGCAACCTCAACTCGCTGGACGGCGACGCCCACAAGGCCGAGCAGGAGCAGAAGGCGCTGGAGCAGGTCAAGGTCGTCCGCCACCCATTCGTCCTGTCCATGGACCGGATCGAGGTGGTCAGCGGCGAACTCCTGATCGTCATGGAGTTGGCCGACAAGAGCCTCTTCGACCTGTTGCAGGAGTGCCAGCAGGCCGGGCGGCCCGGCATCCCGCGCGAGATGCTGCTCGGGTTCCTCGCCGACACGGCCGAGGGGCTGGACCACCTGATCGAGCGGCACAACCTCCAGCACCTGGACGTCAAGCCGAAGAACCTGTTCCTGATCGCCGACCGGGTGAAGGTCGCCGACTTCGGGCTGGTCAAGCACCTGGAGCGGCAGTCGGCGTCCGGGATCATGGGCGGGATCACCCCGGTGTACGCCGCCCCGGAGACGTTTGCCAACAAGATCAGCAAGCACTCCGACCAGTACAGCCTGGCGGTCGTCTTCGTCGAGCTGTTGACCGGGCGGCGGCCGTTCGCCGGCAAGAACATCCGCCAGCTCGCCGTCCAGCACATGACCGAGCCGCCCGACCTGCACATGCTGCCGGAGGCGGACCGGGCGGCGGTGGCCAAGGCGCTGGCGAAGAACCCGGACGACCGGTTCCCGTCGTGCTCGGCGTTCGTGCGGGCGCTGGGGGGCGGGTCGCTGCGGGCGGACGTGACGATCGGGCTGGGCCACCACGCGGTCGAGACACCGGCCCCGACCAACGGCCGCCGGCCGGCGACCGCCCCGGACCTGGACCTGGGCGCGACCGTGCAGAACCAGGTGCGGCCACGGCGGGCGACGCCCCCACCTGTTACCGCCAACGCCGCCGCCCGGTTCGCCATCCTGCCCGACCCGCACAACACCATGAGCGTCTCGGTCAGCATCCGCCCCGAGGAGGGGGTGCTGCGGCCGGCGATGCTGATCGGGGTCGGGTCGTTCGGCCGGCGGGCGCTGCAACAGATCCGCTGCCGACTGGTGGACCGGATCGGCGAGCTGGCCCAGGTGCCGTGCTTCCGGTTCGTCTACCTGGACGCCGACCCGGAGACGATGAAGCGCGCCGCCAACGGCCCGCCGGACGCGGTGCTCATGGCCGAGCACGTCTTCCACGCCCCGCTCCAGCCGGTCACGGCCTACCGTCGCCGCCAGCTCGACCACATCCTGGAGTGGCTGCCGCGGGAGAAGCTGTACACGATCCCGCGGTCCTTGAAGGTCGAGGGGTCGCGGGCGCTGGGGCGGCTGGCATTCGCCGACCACTACCTGCGGTTCATGACCCGGATGCGGCACGAGGTCCAGGTCTCCACCCACCCGGAGGCGCTGCGGCAGTCGTCCGACCAGACGGGGATGCAGGTCCGCTCGAAGGTGCCGGCGGTGTACGTCTTCGCCAGCGCCTCCGGCGGCACCAGCGGCATGTTGGTGGATGTCGGCCACGCCGTCCGCCGGGCGCTGGAGCGGTTCAACATCCCGGACGCGCCGATGACGGCGTTCGTCTTCACCGGCGCCCCGGACGACCCGTCCAGCCCGCCGGAGGAGTTGGCCAACATCTTCGCCACGCTGACCGAGCTGAACCACTACGCCGACCCGGACGTGGCGTTCGCCGCCCAGTACGGCGGGCCGGAGGGGCCGCAGGTCGAGGGCCGCGGGCTGCCGTTCACCGCGACGTACCTGTTGCCGATGGCCCGGCGGGACGCCGACGCCTTCCGCGACTGCGTCTCGCACCTGGCCGGGTACGTCGCCCACGACCTGACGACGCCGCTGGGGGCCGGGCTGGAGAAGCTGCGCAAGGCTCCGACCCCGGTCGGGCGGACGCCGTTCCGCGGGTTCGGCACGTTCGGGGTGTGGTTCCCGCGCGGCCTGCTGCTGCGGTCGGCGGCGCGGCAACTGTGCGTGCGGTTCCTCAGGACGTGGGCCGACGGCGGGAACGGGAAGCTGCCGGCCGAGGCCAACCAGGTCCTCCAGCTGGTCCTCTCGGACACCCGGCTGACGCCGGAGGAGATTCAGCCGTTCATCGCCGCCGAGTCGTCCCGGGGGGACGGCAACCCGGCCGAGTACGTCCGGTCGTGGGCGGCCGGGCTGACCGGCGAGGTGGACGCGGCGACCCGCCGGTCGGACCCGTATGAGTGGGCGGCGGCGGCGTGGGACCAGGCCCGGGAGAGCGTCGGGCTGGAGCCGACCACCGACGCCGACAGCCCATTCCGCCGCGGCCGGCTGAGCCGGGCGCTGGACCGCGGGATCACCAAGGCGCTGGAGGCGTGGGAGAACGAGTTGGTTGAACTGCTCCGCCCGCTGGAGGAGCTGTCCGGCCCGCGGCTGTCCGCCGCGATGGCGGTGGTCGCCGAGCTGATCACCGCCTGCTCGGAGGCGGCGGCGGCGGTGGAGAAGCAGCTCATCCAGTTGGCTGAGTCCCGGCGGCAGGCGAAGGCTGAGGTGCAGGCGGCCCTGGCCGCCGCGCACGGGATCGACGGCCCGGTGACGTTCGCCCTGTTCGGCAACCGGGCCGGGCGGGCGTTGCGCGGCGTGGCGGACAAGGTCCGGCAGTACACCGAGGTGCGGGTGCGGGAGGACCTGGCGACGGCCGCGGCCCGGTTCTACCGCAAGCTGCGGGCGTGGTTCGACGAGAAGGTCCGCGACCTGGGCCTGGCCCGGTCCCGGCTGGCCGAGCTGACCAAGGAGCTTGAGGCGCACGTCCTCCTGTCGGCGAGCGGGATAACGACCGCCCCGCCGCTGCCGACCGAGGCCGACGACTCGACTCAGACCACCATGCAGGGGTCGAACACCATGCGGGTGGTGCTGCCCTACGGCGAGGACCGGCTGGACCGGTCGGCCGCGGAGATGCTGGAGCTGTTGCCGGCGGAGGAACGGGACCGACTGGAGCTGGTGCTGACCCGGCTGGTGGTCGAGCCGCGGGGTGGGTTGGCGGGGGCGTGCCGCGGGTCGATGGACCTGATGCACTACCTGGGCGACCCGATGATCGAGCAGGCGACGGCGGTGCTGTCCGGCCTGCTGCCGGGCGAGGACGTGACCGCGGTGGAGCTATCGGGCGAGGGGGCGGCGGAGCTGTCCGGCCGGCTGGCCCAGTACGTCCAGGCGGCGGCGCCGCTGGTCGGCGGCCCGCCGGAGGAGGAGCGGACGTTCGTGATGCTGCCGGACACCGAGGCCGGCCAGCAGTACGCGGAGGAGGTCCGCAAGGCGGTCCCGGCGGCGACGGTGGTGCCGGTGCTGGGGCCGGGGACTGACCTGCTGTTCTGCCGGGAGCACGGCTGCCTGCGCACGGCAGACCTGTTCAAGCTATTGGAGCCATGCTGGGAGGCGTTCCACCAGGCGGCGGCGAACGTGGAACACAACCCGCACTCCCGCTTCGACGTCGGCGGCTGGATGCCGCTGGTGGAGTAAGAGGAACGAACCACAGAGTCACAGAGGACACAGAGGGAAGAAACACTGAGAAGATAAAAGGCAGGGTTCAAGACAGAAGAGAGAATGGCCCGTCTTCTGCCTTGAACCCTGCGTTCCTCTCTGTGTTTCTTCTCTCGGTGTCCTCTGTGACTCTGTGGTTCGTTCTCTTTCACACCTCCGAAGATACAATGCGTCCGGCACCCGGCCCCGGACGCAACCCATGCCGCAGTACGCCGCAGACCTTGCCGCCGTGCACGCCGCCGCCGCGCGGATCGCCGGTCTGGCACACCGCACCCCGGTCCTTACCTGCGAGACGATCGACCGGCTCGCTGGCCGCACCGTCTTCTTCAAGTGCGAGAACCTCCAGAAGACCGGCGCGTTCAAGTACCGCGGGGCGACGAACGCGGTGCGGAAGCTCGACGCCGCCACCGCCGCCCGCGGCGTCGTGACGCACTCCAGCGGCAACCACGCGCAAGCGCTGGCCCTGGCCGCGAAGGTTCGCGGCATCCCAGCGTGGGTCGTCATGCCGCGGACCGCCTCGCCGGTGAAGAAGGCCGCGGTCCAGGGCTACGGCGGTCACGTCGTCGAGTGCGAGCCGACCCTCGCGGACCGCGAGCGCGTCGCCGCCGAGGTGGTCGGAAAGACCGGCGGCACCCTGATCCCGCCGTTCGACCACCCGGACGTGATCGCCGGCCAGGGGACGGCCGCCCTGGAGTTGCTAGAGGACGTGCCGGACCTGGACGCGCTCGTCGCCCCGGTCGGAGGCGGCGGGCTGCTCGCGGGGTCCTGCGTCGCGGCCCGGGGGCTGGACTCGGCGGTCCGGGTGTTCGGCGCCGAGCCGCTGGGGGCGGACGACGCGGCGCGCTCCAAGGCGAAGGGCGAGTGGGTGCCGCAGACCGACCCGAATACCATCGCCGACGGGCTGCTGACGAGCACCGGCCGGCTCACCTGGCCGATCATCCGCGATATAGTGGAACGGGTCGTCACCGTCACCGAGCCGCAGATCGTCGCGGCGATGCGGCTGGTGTGGGAGCGGATGAAGCTGGTGGTCGAGCCGAGCGGCGTCGTACCTGTGGCGGCGGTGTTGACCGACGAGTTTCGGGCGCTGGACGGCATCCGCAAGGTCGGCGTCGTACTCAGCGGCGGCAACGTGGACCTGAACAGCCTGCCGTGGACTTGAAAGGCTGACGCGGGGTGCGATCATGTCCCAGGTCAAGACGGTGGCCGGGTGGATGGTCGAGCGCGGGCTGTCAGCGGCGGGGCTGGCCACGGCGACCGGGCTGGACCGGCGGGTGGTCGAGGCGGTCGCGGCCAGCCGGTACACGCCCAGCCCGGAGCAGCGGCGGCTGCTGGCGGCGGCGCTCGGCGTGTCGCCGGACGAGGTCGCCTGGGGGCACGCGGCCGAGGTGTCGCACGTGTACGGCCACGGCCCGCAGTTCGGCCGCAGCCCGTGACGGAGGGGGGACGCGATGGCGGACACAGTCAAGTCGATCGATCAGTTGTGCGTCGAGCGCGGCATCGACGCGCGGAAGCTGGCGGAGCTGTCCGGGGTGGACGAGCAGCGGGTGTTCGCCATCGTGCTCGGCCGGTGGACGCCCAGCCCCGAGGAGCGCGACGCCATCGCCAAGGTGTTCGGGCTGACCCGCGACCAGATCGCCTGGGGCCACAAGACCCCGATCCAGCACATCTACGGCTCCGGGCCGTCGTGAGTGAGGTCGGCGGGACCGGCCCCTCCTGCTCCCTCCCCCCTTGGGGGGGAGGGCTGGGGTGGGGGGTACGGGGCGTCACCCGGCTGTGAGCATCGCTTCTCACCCGTGTCGCTCACCCCCCACCCTAACCCTCCCCCCCAAGGGGGGAGGGAACAAGAGGGCAGCCGGCGCGCATCTCATAGCATGTCGGGGTCGGACCTCCCGCCCCCGTCCCCCATGGCCGCATGAAACACCTCGCCGAACTCTTCCCGGTCGTCGCCGACAAGGTCGTGCCCCCGGTGCTGATCGTGCTGGGGTCGCCGTGGCCGGTGACGCAACTCGTCCTGGCGCTCGACGGCAAGGAGACGGTCTGCTACCAGATGGACGTGTTTATCGCTGATCGGCTGCGGGCGAAGCTCGCGGAGAACAACGCCGCGGCCGAGGTCGTCACCGCGCCGGACCTGTGGGACCTGCCGGCCCGGTTCCGCACGGTACTCTTCCCCGCATCCGCCCACTCCGACCGCGAACTGAAGATCGACATGGTCGAGCAGGGGTTCCACGTTCTCGAAGAGGGCGGGCTGTTCGTCACCCTCTCCGAGTACGAGAAGGACGTGCAGTTCGCCCGGTGGCACAAGCGGGTGTTCGGCAAGTGCGGCGAGTCGCCGCGGAGCAAGAACGGGATGGCGTTCTGGAGCGCCCGGCACGGCGACCAGTCGCGACGGCGGCACGAGGTGACGTTCCACGCGAAGGTCGGCGACGGGCCGTCGATGAGCTTCGCCAGCTGGCCGGGGACGTTCAGCTACGGGCGGATGGACAACGGCAGCCGGGCGATGCTGGAGGTAGCGGAGATCAACGAAGGTAACCACGTCCTGGACATGGGCTGTGGCAACGGGGCGGTCGGCTGCCTGGCGAGTACGAGGACCGGGCCGACCGGGAAGGTGACGTTCGTGGACAGCAACGTCCGCGCGATCGAGTTGACCGACCGCAACGCGAAGGCCAACGGGGTGCCGAACTACGAGCTAGTGACGACGGCGACGCTCGGCGGATTGCCGATGTCGAGCTTCGACGTGGCACTGGCGAACCCGCCGTACTACGCCAACTCCGAAGTGGCGCGGATGTTCATCACGTCGGCGCGGGACCTGCTCAAGCCGGGGGGGCGGTTCTACCTGGTGACGCGGATGCCGGTGCAGACGATCCCCGAGGTGGTCGAGACGTTCGGCGAGGCCGAGTCGGTGGAGAACCGCGGGTACACGGTGCTGACGGCG
>DASSAT010000484.1:0-6865 GCA_035699305.1 Fimbriiglobus sp.
AGGAACGCGACACCAACAATCCCGAACCTGACGAGCCGCATCATGACACTCCCAATGGTCCGAAAAAAAGGCGACGCCCGACCGGGCGTCGCCTGAACGACAGATGGCGCTAGTTGAGGTTGACCACCTCACCGCCACTGCGACTGCCCATCGCCCACCAGTTGGTGAAATTGACGCTGTCGGTGACGAACCGAACGGACCCGTCGCCCATGCCGACGTTCACCCCGCCACTGTGATAGCTGCTCGCGGCGATGTGCATCGCGTACAGTCCGCCTTGCGCATCCGGTCCCCAACAGTTGTACCGCTGCACGCCGCTGGGCACCTTCCGGTTCCAGTTCGGCGGCAGGGTGGTGGAGAACGTCTGGAGGAACGGCAGCGCCCGATAGTACTGCTGACCGGAGTACCGCAGCGGCGTCCCCGACACCGTCCCGGCACACGTCGGCACGTTGCGCCCGTCGAGTTGGTCCCAGGCTCCCGTACTACGGTACACGGCGGCGTGGTCCCAGGGTGCCGCCTGGTTGTACACCGTGTTCGCCCGCATGACCTCCGCGAACATGACGGTGTTGGTCGTCCCGTCGGAGATTGCCCCGATGGCGTACCCCTTCTGGGTCTGCCCTCCCGCGGGGTATGGCATGGAGAAGATCCCGCCACGTCCGTCACCGCTCTGGGCGTTCGAGTACGCCCCGTGAGACCCGCGGTAGCTCAGCCGGCCGGAAGCACCGGGGGCCGGCCAGGCCGAGTAAGTGGCCGAGGCCGGGTCGGACGGGCACAGGTAGATCGGCACGTCCTGGGACCGGGCGGGACCGTTCGTCGCCGTCCCCGGGCTGGGGAGGGGGGCGCCGATCCACGCGTCGCTGTTCACGTCGTAGTCGAAGAGGAACTGGTTGTACTTGTTGGCCTGCTCGACGTACGGCAGGATCAGCGCGAAGATGCTGCCGTTCGATGTCCTGGTTACCTGCGACCCGTTGGTCAGCGTGAACACCTTGGTGTGCTGGAACGGCGGCAGGTAGCCGTTGGTGCTCTCGTAGTTGTGGGCGGCCAGCCCGCACTGCTTGAGGTTGTTCTGGCACTTGACGCGGGCGGCGGCCTCGCGGACCTTCTGCACCGCGGGCAGGAGCAACCCGATCAGGATCGCGATGATCGCGATCACCACCAACAGTTCGATCAGCGTGAACCCCGACCGACAGCGATAGCGCGTCTGGAACATGAGCACCCTCGGCGATAAAGGGACAAACAGGACAGATCTGAGAGCCACACCCGAGCGTCTGCCCAGGCGATCCCGCTCCACTCACACGGGACTGCCGCACTCGGTCAGACCGAACCAACACTGCTGATTAGGGTCTGCCCTCGGTTTAGTTAAAGTAGCTTCGCTTATTATGCCGGTTCGTAGTGAAAAAAACCTCAAAAAACGACCTAAGCCCGTGTTTGATAAGCAATTCCTTCCGACAGTCAATCCGCATCCCGCGACTGCCTGGACTCAGGAATTAGTTCGGTTGTCCTTTGAGACCTCATCGAGAAGCCATACCTCCCATCCCGCGACCTCTTACAGCATTCTCACGATCTCTCGATCCCCGGTCCAGAGCCCGACCTGGTGGTGAGCACAGTTGAACAGAAATGGGCCGAAGCCCGCAGTGACGCAGGCTTCGGCCGGTCGAATTCTGGCGGTCCGTCGGACGGATCAGTTGTCGGGCGAACCACCGCCCGGCCCACCCGATCCCATGCCACCGAACGGGTCGAGGTTCCCGCCCGGGTTGATCCCGTTGGACCCCGGGTCGGCCGTCGTGTCCACGTCCAAGTCGATCCCCCACGACGAGAAGATTCGCAGGAACCCGACCCAGTCCTCGGCGAAGCGGCGGAACTGCTCCTTGTCGATCTGCGTCGGGTCGTTGGCGTTCATCAGACCCATCACCCGGCAGAAGGTGTGCAGCACCTGCGTCCGGTCCAGCCGCATGTCCCGCGGCATCTGGTTCAGCTCGGTGTAATACTCCATCAGTGCGGGCATCTTCTTCTTCGCCAGGTAGAAGGTCAGCGCCCACGCCGTCACCTGGGCCTTGTTCTCCAGTTTCGTCTTGAGCTTGCGCGCCTCGACGGCGGGATCGACCTGGCCCGGGCTGCCAAACTGTGGGCCGAACCCGGGTATGCCACCGTCCGGGCTGCCCCCCTCGCCCGGCCCCGGTCCGCCCGGGTCACCACCCAGCCCGCCGGGGCCGGGAAACCCGCCCGGCGGACCGAACCCCGGTGCCCCACCGGGAAACCCTGGCGCCCCGCCGCCGGGGAACCCCGGCTGGCCGGCGGCGCCCCGGCCGCCGATCTGCACCCCCGCCTGCTGCTGCTGCGGCGACGGGTCGATGTCCTTGCCCTCGCGGGCGGCGTCGAAGTACTTGTCCGTCAGGGTGTTCATCAGCAGCTCTTCGGCGACCGGGTTGATCTCCTTCTTGGTCACCATGTCCTTGTACTGGCGGACCAGGATGTAGTTGGGCGAGCCGTACCCGGATGCCAGCCCGACCGTCATGTGCGGGCCGCGGTTGTCCTTCCAGTAGTGCGGCCCCTTCGGCTTGTTGAGCAGGTTGGCCGCCCCGTGCTCGGTCCACTCCGGCGGGACCAGGTGCTGGGCGAGCACCCCGCTGGCCGCGTACAGCTGCCGGCTCCCCTCCCGAGTGACCTGGGAGACGATCAGCTCCTGCTCGACCACCTTGTCCACCAGGGCCAGGGTCATCATCTCCGCCGCCGTCGCGGTCTCCTCGCCGGCTCGCAGGTTGGGCACATGGCCCTTGAGCAGTTCCTCACGGTTCCAACCGGCCCGGTACTTGTTCTGGACGTACCGGGAGAACGACCGGCCGGCCTCGTCCATCCGCTCTGGGGAGAGGACGACCAGGTTGTGCGTCGAGGTGTAGAAGGCGTCGGCGACGATCGGCTTACCGTCGAGGGTGTCGCGCAGCCGCGGCAGGTCGGACGACTTGTCGGCCAGGACGACGATCTGCCGCTTGATCGGGGCCTTCAGGGCGACACCGCCGAGGGCGTGCCACAGGTAGAACGCCTTGAAGTTCTCCTCCAGCGCGTCCAGCCGCCGCTGGACCCCTTCGTGGGAGACGCTGGCGTCGCCCCAGTGGACCAGCGCGTAGTGGTGGCTCTGATCGACGGCGGCGGCCCCGAGCAAGGTCTGCCACCGGGGGGCGTCACCGGCGGCGACCGGGGCGGCGACCTGCCCCTTGACCTCGTTGAACGCCTTGACGAAGTTGGCGACCGTCGCCGGGACGGAGATCTCCTTGTCGTCCTTGACGCCCTCGACGAACTTGGCCATATCCTCGGCATACTGCCAGGCCCGATCCACCAGCCCGTAGGAGAGGGCTTCGACGACGAGGTCGTAGCCGGTCTGGGGCGGGAGCTTGCGGGCGCGTACCCAGTCCCGCCGCTTCGCCTCCATCCGGGACGAGAGGGCCGGGTAGACGCGGGCGTCCAGCGGGTAGAGCTGGACATAACCCTTGGAGGCGTACAGGTAGGCGCTGCCGAGTTCGCCGAACAGGACCGACGGCCAGGCGGGTTTCACCCGCCGGGCGGCGATGTACTTGTACGGCACGACGACCGCCACCGACTTGGCTGGGTCGATCTCCTGCGTCTGCTGGCCACCGAAGCCGCCCGGGAACCCGGCCCCGGGGAACCCACCACCACCGGGGAAGCCGGCGCCCGGGAAGCCGCCGCCCGGTCCCGGTTGACCGCCGGGGCCAGGGAAGCCGCCGCCGGCACCCGGGAATCCGCCCGGCGGTCCCGGCTGACCACCGCGCCCGCCTCGGCCGCCGCGGGGGCTGCCACCGCCGGGGTCGCCGCCAAAGCCGGGGCCGCCCACGCCCCCACCGCCCGCGAGGGCAGGCTGACCGCCCTGGGCGTCGAGGTTGACCCGGATGATCAGGTAGCCCGGCCGATCCTTCTGGGTCTGGGCGAGCAATCCGGGACCGGTAGCCAGCCCCAGGCCGGCGACCGCGAGGAACCAGCGGTACATCGGATGTCACCTTCCAGGAACGGAGGCGCGGGTCGGACGTTTTGAGCACATTGTCGCACGATCCGGTCACGCGGGCAACGGGGCTGTGGTCAGCGGCCGCCGACCCGCGGGTGGAGCTGGTACTGCTTGCCGTCGCTGTAAAGCCCGCCCTTGGGGGCGTTGGCCTGCACCCACGGCAGGAGCCGTTGGAAGTTCGGCCGGCCCGTGCCGTTGGTCGCCGTCAGGGGGGCCGTTACCTCGCCGGTGACGATGCCGGCGAGGGCGGCGATCTGCTTGGCTTTCGGGCTAAGTCGCGGGTTGGACTGGGCGGTCTTCTGGAGTTGGGCGTAGGCGGCTTCCACCTGGGCCGCGTAGGACTTCCACGGGATCGACTTGTCGTCCGGGTCCGCGGCCTTCGGGGTGAAGAACGACCCGGTCCCGTAGGCGATCACGTGCAGCAGGGCGTCGGGGTCGAGGGTGAAGCTGGGGTGGACGCGGCACAGTCCGATCACTGCCTCGCCGACCTCGGCGGCGGTCGGCGGCGGGTTGAGGGAGACGTCCGACGCCGCGACCTTCGCCAGGGTGAACCCCGGCCGCAGTTCGTTCGGGGTGCCCTCGGCGACGGCGTCGAACCGCAGCTCGGCCAGCGCCCGGATCGCCTGTCGGCGGAAGAAGCGGAGGAGCGCGGCCTGCTCGGCGGTGAGGGCGTTCGGATCGACGGCCGGCGGCGGCGGGGTGGGCGAGGTCTCCAGGGTAGCGTCGCCCTTCGGCGCGCCCGCGCCCGGGGCCGGCGGCGGCTTGATTTCCATCTGCGGCTTGAGGGTGCCCGCCCTCGCGGCCAGCCCCTTCGGGTTGTGCAACACGAGATCGTTGAGGGCCTGAACCAGCGGGACGAGATCGACGTCCTTGATGGTGTGGCGGGCGGGGTTGGGTGTGCCGAGGGCGCTGGGGTCCGGGGCGGAGAGGAGGTTCCCGGCCGCCTTGAGCGCCCAATACAGCACGTCCGGCGGGGTCTCGGCCGGCTTGCCGTCGCGGCCCTTGAAGAGCTGGTTGGTCAGCAGCGCGGTGATCGTCTTGGCGTGGGCCGGGGCGCCGGTCCGGGCGGCCAGGGCGAGCATCCGGGCGGCGTTGATACGGATGACCGGCGGCGGGACGCCCTTGCTGGTCAGGACCGCGACCACCGCCTGGTCGATGGCGGCCCCGAAGTCCTCGATGTAGTTCATCTGGTCGATCAGGATCCGCTCGCCCGGCTTGGGGACCAGCAGGTGGATGTCGAGGTCGCGCAGCGCCTCGTCCATGACCTTGTCGCTGCCGGTGGGGTTCCTCAACTCGCCGGAGTCGTTGCCGGTGTAGTACTGGTCCTGGGTGACGCGGTAGACGTAGAACTCGGCGGCCTGCTTGAAGAGCGCCTGGTTCGCCGCCGCCTGCGGCCCGCGGGTCTTCACCTTGCCGGATTTCATGGCCAGGAGCTGGGTCAGCCCGGTGCCGTTGAGCGGCTTGCCCTCCATGCGGTAGGGCTTCAGGTCGATGCTGCCGGACTGACCGCGTGCGGCGGCGGTCGTCAGGCAGAGGGTCAGGGTTCCGACGGCGAACGCGAGACAGCGGTGACGGGTCATACGGCCACCCGGGTGATTCGGTGTGGAGATCCCACCAAGTTAGAACGCCGGGGTGGGGACCGGCGTTGGGAGCGATCTGGTACGATTTCCGCAGGGCGCGGAGATACCGGTGAGGCTATCAGCGACCCGTGACAGACGCAAGGCCGCCCGCCGGGTTGGTTTCGGGATTCGGCACGGCCGGGGCGTCATGCTCAGGCGAACCCCGAGCGGCAGCGAGGGGGTAGCTTCCCGCGGCCGGACGCCCTGGGATGTACCGGGAGCGCCGTCTCCGCTCCAGCTATCCCCTCGCTGCCGCTCGGGGTTCGCCGGGGTGCGACGAAGTTTGGTTGTCAGGGAGCCAAGGGTCGGGTAGAAAGGCACTGGAATCGGGCCGTAGCGCAGCTTGGCTAGCGCGCTTGCTTGGGGTGCAAGAGGTCGTGGGTTCAAATCCCGCCGGCCCGACTTTTTTCAGAAACGAGCCCTTCGGCGAGAACGTCGAAGGGCTTTCTCATTGTGGGGACGAGAGTTACGCCATCGAGTTGGCAGTTCAAAAACACGATTTCGAGGATGCGGCGCTTTGCGGCATAGTCGGCGGTAAGCCATTGATTGCGAAGGGTTTGCGAAAGTTCAAAAACTTTCGCCGCCAACTCGGCCGTTTCGTCGTGCGAGCGGTCCACCACGTCGAGTTGCAACTTGATCGAGGCCAGCCGGTCGCGCAGTTCCGTGTGCTTCCGGGCGAACGTCTCCTGGTCGATGTCCTCCGACAGCCGCATGTTGAGCAGCCGGTCCTGCTGCTGGACGAGCAGCGTCTCCTGCCGCTGTAACTCGGCCCGCTGTGAGAGCGACTCCGCCTGGGCGTCCCGCGTCTGCGACGCCAGCACGAGCTGGAACCAATCGCGGACGCCTACGTCCTCGACCTTCATCTTGTCGAAGACGGCCAGCACCTGCTCTTCGAGATCGGCTTCCCGCACGCGGATACGCGGGTGATCCTTGCGGGTGTAATAGGTGCAGCGGTAGTAGGTGTAGTAACGCTCGCCGTTCTTGGTCTTCTTCGTGACCAACTCGCCCGTGATCGGATGCCCGCAGTGGCCGCACTGGATCAACTGCCCGGCATAGGTCAGCGTTTGCGACTGGTAGACGTGTCCGCCGAGAAGAGCCTGCACCCGGTTCCAGGTCGCCCGGTCAATCAGCGGCTCCTGCTTGCCCGGATACCACTCGCCCTTGTGGAGCAATTCGCCGATGTAGGCCCGATCTTTCAGGATGTTGTGGATCGAGCTGCGCGGGAACTTCGGCT
>DASSAT010000485.1:0-12152 GCA_035699305.1 Fimbriiglobus sp.
GTGCGGATGGCGAACCTGGCGATCGTCGGCACCCACAGCACCAACGGGGTGGCGGCCATCCACTCCGACCTGCTCCGCACGACGACGGTGCCGGACTTCGTCGCGCTGTTCCCCGGCCGGTTCAACAACAAGACGAACGGAGTCACCCCGCGGCGGTGGCTGCTGCTGGCCAACCCGGACCTGGCCAAGCTGCTCACCGCCGCCGTCGGCGACGGGTGGGTGACCGACCTGTCCGTGCTCCGCAAGGCCGACAAGCTCGCCGCGGACGCCGGGTTCCGGGAGAAGTTCCTGGCGGCCAAGCGGGGCGCGAAGGCGCGGTTCGTGGACTGGATCAAGACCGCGGCGGGAATCACCCTCGACCCCGACACCCTCTTCGACGTGCAGATCAAGCGGATTCACGAGTACAAGCGGCAGCTGCTCAACGTGCTGCAGGTCGTGGTCTGGTACAACCGGCTGCGGGCGAATCCGAAGCTCGACGTCCCGCCGCGGACGGTCCTGGTCGCGGGGAAGGCGGCCCCGGCGTACCACCTCGCGAAGGTCATCATCAAGCTGTTCACGAGCATCGCCCGGGTTGTGAACACTGACCCGGCGTCCCGCGGCAAGCTCCGGGTCGAGTTCCTCCCGAACTACTCCTGCACGCTGGCCGAGCGGCTGATTCCGGCGGCCGACGTGTCCGAGCAGATCTCGACCGCCGGCTACGAGGCGAGCGGGACGAGCAACATGAAGTTCATGATGAACGGGGCACTCACGGTCGGCACCCGGGACGGGGCGAACATCGAGATCGCGGAGGAGGCGGGCGAGGAGAACGTGTTCATGTTCGGGCTGACCGCCGAACAGGTGCTGGGCGGCCGCGGGTGGTACAAGCCGACCTGGCACTACGAGAACGAACCCGAGACCCGGGCCGCCCTGGACCTGATCTTCAGCAACCACTTCAGCCCGGACGAGCCGGGCATCTTCGAGCCGATTCGCGAGACCCTGCTGACCCGCGGCGACTACTACATGCACCTCGCCGACCTGACCGGGTACGTGCAGACCCAGGAGAAGGTGGCGGCCCTGTACGGCAACAGGTCGGCGTGGGCACAGAAGGCCGTCCACAATGTCGCCCGGTCCGGGAAGTTCTCCAGCGATCGGACGATCGCGGAGTACGCGGCGGACATCTGGGGCGCGGAACCGTGTCCGCCGGGGTGACCCCGCCGCTCAGGACCGATGGGGGAATCCGGCATGAGCACCCAACCGCTGATCCCGGACGGCGTCCGGCGCATCTTCGCCGAGGGGTTTCGGGTGGCGGATATCGCCGAACCACTGGCCTCGTTCGACGAGGCGACCCCTGCAGGGGAGGTGGGTCGATTCATGGACGAGGCGAACTTCGACGTCGTCGGCTTGCGTCGCGGCGGCCAGGTGTGGGGATTCGTAGAGAGGCCGTTGCCCGACACCGGCCCCTGTGGCGACGCCGTGACCCCGTTCGCCGCGCCGGCGGTTCTCCCGGACTCGGCCCCGCTTCTGGCGGCGGTGAGTGTCCTGGCGGGCGCACCGCGGGTTTTCGTGACCGTATTCGGCCGGGTCGCCGGGATCGTGACCCGGGCCGACATGCAGAAGCCGCCAGTCCGGATGTGGCTGTTCGGGTTGGTGACGCTGATCGAGCTGCGCTACGCCCGCCTGATCGAGCAGTTCTGTCCGAATGGATCGTGGCGGCAGTGCCTGTCCGAAGGGCGGCTGAAGAAGGCCGAGGTGTTGCTGGCCGAGCGCCGGCGGCGACACCAGGACCTGACCCTGTTCGACTGCCTTCAGCTCTCGGACAAGGGGCAGGTCGTCGCGCGCAACGAACGCATCCGCCGCCTGACGATCTACCCCTCCCGGGGTCAGGCCGAGGAAGGGGTCAAGATGCTCGAAGGACTCCGGAACAGCCTCGCGCACGCCCAGGACATTGTCTCGTGTGACTGGGACGCCATCGTCCGCCTGTCCGACCACCTGGACCGGGTCATGAAGGGGGAGGTGATCCTTCCCCCGGAGGTGCCGGATGGTACGGACCGGCCGGCGCCGGGCCCGCGGCACTCAGCGGGCGGACCTGACCGCGGGGGGGCGCGATGACCTGGGAGCAGCGGTACCGGTTGTGGTACGCCGCCCGCACCTCGCTGGTGCTGTGGGCAGTCCTGTCGCTGTTCGCCGCGCTACTCTGTGCGCCCGCCGTCCGGTGGCTCGACCGGGAGACCGGGTGGGTGGTGTTCGGGTTCAGCCCGGACGGGGCGAGGACCGTCCTCGGGGCGCTCACGGGGTCGATGCTCACATTCATCGTCTTCGTCCTCTCGGCGACGCTCATCGTGGTACAACTGGCCAGCGGGCAGTTGACTCCGCGGATCATCTCGACGGTGTTCGCGATGCCGGGGGTGAAGGTTACCCTCGGGCTATTCACGTTCACCTACACCTACACCCTGTCCGCCCTCGGGCGGGTCGAGGGTCGGGTGCCGGACCTGCACGTCGGCGTGGCCGTCCTGTTGAACCTGGCGTGCATCGTGGTGTTCTTCCTGTTCGTCCAGCGGCTCTCGCGCGGGCTGCAGCCGATCACCATGATGCGGCTCGTGGCCGACCGCGGGCGGGTGGTGATCGAGCAGGTCTACCCACTGACTTACGACTCGAAGAAGCCCGAGGCGGCGATCCGCGAGGCGCTCCCGACCTCTCCCGCGGAAGTCGTCGCCCTCGAGGGGCGGTCCGGGGTGGTCATGGCGTTCAGCGCGGCGGAGTTGGTGCGCCTTGCCAGGGAGGCGGACGCAGTGATCGAGTTGGCCCCGCAGGTCGGGGATTCCATCGCCGTCGGCGACCCGCTGTTCCGGGTCTTCGGCGGGGCGCGACCGGTCTCCCGGGACGCGCTCCGGGGGTGCGTCGCGGTCGGAGCCGAGCGGACCCTGGATCAGGACCCGCGGTTCGTGTTCCGCATCCTGGTTGACATCGCCAACCGGGCTCTCTCCCCGGCGGTGAACGACCCCACCACGGCCGTCCTCGCCCTGGACCAGATCACAAACCTGCTCCTCTGCCTCGGGCGGCGGCGACTCGACGAGGGCGTGGCCCGTGACGGGGACGGCAAGCCTCGGCTCGTCTACGGCACCCCGGACTGGCCCGACTACGTGATGCTCGCCGTGAGTGAGATCCGCCAGTACGGCGGGGGGAGTCTCCAGGTGGACCGCCGGCTGAGGGCGATGCTGGAGCACCTGATCGAGGTGCTGCCGGAGGCCCGCCAGCCGCCGCTGGAAGAGGAGCTCGCCCTGCTGGGGAGTGCCGTCGAGCGGGGGTTCCGGGACGAAGTGGACCGCAAGCGGGCCGGAGTGGGGGATTACCAGGGGGTCGGCGGGTCGGACTCGTGACGGCGCGGGGCCACCGCGGCCGATTACCGGCGAGGGGCAAACGTGGGTGAGTTCCTTGAGGTCGTCGCGAAACTTGCGGTCCTGGTCTTCGTCGTGACCTGCATGGTCGCGGCTGGGCTCGGACTGAGCGTGCGGGACGTCGTCGCGCCGCTCCGTCGCGCCCGGCTGGTACTGCTCGCGGTGGTGGCGAACTTTGTCATCGCGCCGGCGATCGCTTACGCGCTGACCGAGGTCGTCCCCCTGGACCGCCCCCACGCGACCGGCCTGCTCCTGCTCGGCGGGGCGGCCGGCGCGCCGTTCCTGCCCAAGCTGGCCGAACTCGCGAAGGGCGACCTCGCCTTCTCGGTCGGCCTGATGCTGCTGCTCACCGTCGGGAGCGTGGTCTTCATGCCGGTCGTCCTGCCGCTCCTGATTCCCGGGCTGTCGGCCGACCCGTGGCCGATCCTCCGGCCACTCCTGGTGACGATGCTGCTACCGCTCGCGGCGGGGATGGCGGTCCGGCACCGCTCCGAGCGGTGGGCGTCGCGGCTGCGGCCCATGATCGGGACCGTCTCGAACGTCAGCATGGTCGTTGCCATCGTCCTGCTCGTCGGGCTGAACTTCGGGGCCATGGTCGGCACATTCGGTAGCGGCGCGGTCGCGGTGGCCGTGCTATTCGTCGCGGTCTCCCTCGCCGTCGGGTACGCGCTCGGCGGACCGTCCCCCGGCACGCGGTCCGTACTCGGGCTGGGGACCGGGCAGCGGAATGTTGCGGCGGCGCTGGTCATCGCGACGCAGAACTTCGACGCCCCCGGCGTGGTGGTTATGATCCTCGTCTCGACCCTCGCCGGGCTGGTCGTGCTGCTGTTCGCCGCCCGCCGCTTTGCCCGGCAATCGTCCTCCGCCCCGGTTGATCGCCCCTGTGAGCCGGAGGTCGGTGCGCTAGAGCGGGTCCGGGCCGAGCCCGCCCCGCAGGAGGTGAAGCGATGACCCCTCAGCCCGGCGCAACTCGGACGGGCGTGCTGGTCAGCGACTTCGACGGCACGATGACCCGCCACGACTTCTATCGGCTGGCGATCGAGTCGCTGCTCCCCTCGGACACGCCCGACCACTGGGCCGAGTACCGGGCCGGGGCGATCACCCACTTCGAGGCACTAAGGCGGTACTTCGCGTCCATCCGGTCAGAGCAGAATGCAGTCCTCGCGGTCGTCGATCGGATGGAACTGGACCCCGACCTGCCGACGGCGGTGGCCGCACTCCGCGGGGTGGGGTGGGAGGTCGTCGTCACGTCCGCCGGGTGCGCCTGGTACATCCGCCGACTTCTGGCCGAGGCCGGTGTGCACATCGAGGTCCACGCGAACCCCGGGCGGTTCGAGCCTGGTCGGGGCCTGCTCATGCACATGCCGACCGGCTCGCCCGACCTGTCGCCGACGCTGGGGATCGACAAGGCCCAGGTCGTCCGGCGATACCTGAACGGGGGCCGGACCGTAGCGTTCGCCGGGGACGGGTTCCCGGACGCCGAGCCGGCCTTGCTGGTGCCGAGCGAGCTGCGCTTCGCCAGGGGCGACCTCGCCGACCTCCTCGATCGTGATGGGCAGGGCTACCGTCCGTTCGACACCTGGTCGGACATCGCCCGCGTCCTCCTCCGGCGGGGGGGCTGACATGCTCAGGCCGACCCAGATCGCCATCCCGACGCTGGTTCGGGCTAAAGACAGCGCACTGGACCGGCTCGGGGTCTACCTCGGCCGCGGCGGGCACCGCAAGGTGGCCGTGCTGGTCAGTAAAGGACTCGTCCCGCCTCTCCCGGACCGTCTGGCCCGGAGCCTGAAGGACCAGTCCGTCGAGCCGGTAGTCTGGACCGAGGTGGCGGACAACGACCTCGAGTCCGCCGCGCGGCTGTTCGCCGACTTGCCCAAGGGGATCTCGGCGGTGGTCGGCGTGGGCGGAGGCAAGGCGCTCGACGTGGCCAAGTATGTGGGGTTCCTGAGCCGGCTGCCGTACTACGCCGTCCCGACCTCGCTGTCGAATGACGGGTTCTGCAGCCCGCAGTCGAGCCTGACGATCCGAGGCAAGCGGCGGTCGCTGCCCGCGGCCTTGCCGTTCGGGGTCGTCATCGACACCGCCGTCTGCCGGGACGCCCCGCGGGTCCTGACCCTGTCCGGGGTCGGCGACCTGGTGGCCAAGTTCACCGCCGTGCGGGACTGGAAGCTCGCGTACCACGCCGCCGGCGAACCGGTCGATGACTTCGCGGCGCTCTTGTCGGACGGGTCGATCCACGCCTACCTCAGCCACCCCACGTTCGACCTGGAGGGGATTCGCCTGCTGGCGACCGCTCTGATGCTCAACGGGATCGCGATGGTGGTCTGCGGGTCCTCCCACCCGGCGAGCGGGAGCGAACACCTGATCTCGCACGCTCTGGGCGCGGCGTCGGCCCGGCCGCGGCTGCATGGCCTCCAGGTCGGGGTCGCCAGCTACCTCGTGAGCATCCTCCAGGGTGAGTACACGGACCAGATCGCTGGCGTGTTCGACGCGACTGGGTTCTGGGACGTGGTCGCCGCGGACCCGTTCTCCCGGGTGGAGTGGCTGGCGGCGATCCGGGCTGCGCCATCGGTCAAGGATGGGTTTTACACCGTGCTGTCGAGCCGCAACGTCTTACCCGAGGTGGAACAGATTCTGACCCGCGACCCCCGCTTGACGCGGTGCTTCCGATGAGACCGACAACGAAAGGCGAGACATGATCCGCAAGGACATCATCGACCTGTTCCGCGTGCCCGCGGGTAAGAAGGTCCGGCTGAAGGACTTCAACCCGGGCTGGAAGCAGTCCGAGGAGTTCGCGGACTTCGGCAAGGACGCGGTTAAGGAGCGGGCGAAGCAGGTTCTCGACCAGAACCTGGCACAGCTCGCGGAGGCCCAAACCCTGCTGTACGCGGACGACCGGTACGCGGTCCTGATCGTCCTCCAGGCGCTGGACGCGGCCGGCAAGGACGGGACGATCAAGCACGTCATGAGCGGGGTCAACCCGCAGGGCTGCCAGGTGTTCAGCTTCAAGAAGCCGTCGGCGGAGGAACTCGAACACAACTTCCTGTGGCGGTACTCGCGGTGCCTGCCGGAACGCGGGCGGATCGGCATCTTCAACCGGTCGTACTACGAGGACGTGCTGGTGGTGCGTGTCCACCCCGAACTCCTCGGCCGGCAACTCCCGCGCGGGAAGGGGAAGTTGGGGAAGAAGTTCTGGGCGAAGCGCTACCAGGACATCAACGCGTTCGAGCGGCACCTCGTCCGCAACGGCACCGTCGTCCTCAAGTTCTTCCTGAACGTCTCGAAGGACGAGCAGAAGCGGCGGTTCCTGGAGCGGCTCGACCGGCCGGAGAAGAACTGGAAGTTCTCGGCCGCCGACCTGGCCGAGCGGGACTACTGGGACGACTACCAGAACGCCTACGAGAAGACCCTGCAGGCGACGAGCACCCGGTGGGCGCCGTGGTACGTGATCCCCGCCGACTACAAGTGGGTCGCGCGGGCGATCGTCGCGGACATCGTGACGACCGCCATCCGCGACCTCGACCTCAAGTACCCGGAAGTCACCGCCGAGCAGCGGAAGTTGTTGGATGTGGCCCGGGCCAAGCTCGCTCAAGAGTAACCGGAACCCATCGCCCTCGACCGTACCAGGAGGTCAACATGAGTTCGTCACGCACGTCAACCGCCGGGATGCTCGTGGCCGGGTGCCTCGCCGTCTCGGCAACCTGGCTGGCGCTCGGTGGCCACGCGGGGAGTGCCGGGCAGCCCCCGGCCGGGGGCGCGGCCCAACCCGCTCCCGAGGACCGGGCCGCCGACCGGGAGGCCGTCCGGAAGGCGATCGACAGTTTCACCGCGGCGTTCCGCAAGGGCGACGCGAAGGCCGTGGCCCTCCACTGGACCGCCGAGGGCGAGTACGTCAGCGACGACGGCGCGACGTACCGCGGCCGCGCCGCCCTGGAGAAGGCGTACTCCGAGTCCTTCGCCAAGAACCCCGGCAACGCGCTGGAGGTTGAGATCGGGTCGATCCGCTTCCCGTCCCGCGACACCGCTGTCGTCGAGGGGCACTTCAAACTTCATGGCGCAAAGGGTGGGGAACTGGTCGTCAGCCAGTGTAGCTTCCTCTACGTCCGGGAGGACGGGCGGTGGCTGATCGCCGGCGCCCGCGAGTCGCCGGGCGACGGGCTTTCCGTCCGCGACCTGGAGTGGATGATCGGGACGTGGGAGGCCAGGCGAGACGGCACGGTCGTCACCACCCGGTACGAGTGGACCGCGAACAAATCGTTCATCCGCTGCCAGTTCACCGTCCGCCAGGACGGGCAGTCCTACGGCGGCATGCAGATGATCGGGAAGGATCCGTCCACCGGGTTGCTTCATGTCTGGACGTTTGAGGACTCGGGCGGGATCGGCGGCGCGGCCGTCACCCGCGACGGGAAGAAGTGGGTCCACGAGACCAGCGGGGTGACACCCGACGGCCGGATCCTCACCGCCACGAACATCCTGACCCCGATCAACGCCGACTCGTTCCTCTGGCAGTCGGTCGAACGGAGCCTAGACGACGAGTCCTTACCCGACCTGCCCCCAGTCAAGGTCGTGCGCGTGAAGGGCAAGCCGTAACCACCCAACCACGCCCGGAGGAATCAGCCATGCGTCGGACGACATCCATGATCGGGCTGGCGGCCTTGGTCCTGCTGGTTGCGGGGCACGACTCGCTGGCACAACGGCGTGGTGGGGGAGGGGGCCGCGGCGGCGGCGCGCCCCGCCCCGCCGCTCCTCGCCCTGCGCCCCAGGCGGCTGCGCCCCGCGCCGCACCCCGCGCTGGCCCGGCGGCCGGGCCGTACAGCGGTGCCGGGGTCGGAACCCGTTCGAGCGGGACCACCGTCGGACCGGCCGGCGGCACCCGGACGCACGGGACGACGAGCGGGTCGTACACGACCCAGCGGGGAAGCACGATCAACTACGGCGGGGCCGGGCGCACCGCCACGACGCCCGGCGGGGTCACCGCCGGCCGCGGAGTCGGCGGGGCCCAGGTGACGACGCCCGGGGGGCACACGGCCGGCCGGGTCGGAACGGCCGGCGGGGTGGCCGGGCCGGGCGGCAACGCGGCCGTCAGCCGGTCCGGCGTGGCGGCCGGTACCGGCCCCGGCGGCTCGTTCGGCTCCGCCTACCACGGCGGCGTCGCCGTCGGGCCTCATGGGGCTGCGGCCGCCGGCGGCAGAGTCGGTACGGCCACGGGGCCGGGTGGGACGGTCTCCGGGGCGACCCGTGGCGCGGCTGCGGCCGGCCCGTACGGGGCGGCCGCCACCCGGTCGGCCGCCGTGGCCGGCCCGTACGGGGCGGCCGCCGCGGGGGGCGCTGTCGCGCGGGGGGCGTCCGGCACCTATTACCGCTCGGCTGCCGCCGTCGCCGGCCAGGGTTACGCCGTTCGCCAGAACTTCCGGACCTTCGCCCAGGAGAACCCGCTGCTCACCGCACGGTGGCTCGGCCCGACCTACCGGCCGATCACCTGGGCTGCGCTTTCCGGGTGGGCGGGGTACAGCGCGTACGCCGCACAGCCCATGTCTTACGACTACGGCGAGACGGTCGTCTACTCCGGCGACACGGTCACGATCAACGGCTTGACCGAGGTGCCGGCAGAGCAGTACGTCCAGCAGGCCGTGGACATCGCGACCGTCGGGGCGGAGGCCAAGCCTGACCCGAAGCAGGGCGAGTGGCAACAGCTCGGCGTGTTCGCCATGGTCGGCGAAGGAGAGGAGAAGTCCACCAACCTGTTCCAACTCGCCATCAACAAGCAGGGAGTGATCGCTGGCGAGTACTACAACGCACTGACCGACACGACCGAGCCGGTATACGGGTCCGTGGACGCAAAGACGCAGCGGGCGGCGTGGACGGTGGCCGACCGCAAGTTCCCTGTCTACGAGGCCGGGATCGCCAACCTGACGAAGGACGAGACGACCATGCTCGTCCACTTCTCCAAGGAGAAGGCCCAGCAGTTCACCCTGGTCCGGATTCAGAAGCCCGAGGAGGTCCCGCCGCCGGAGAAGAAGTAGCAGTCCCTCGGCCGACCCCGCGTGGGGCCGGCCTACTCCGATTCCCACCCGAGGAGAGTCTCATGGCCGCGCGCCGTCCACACGCGCTCACCACCACCCGGCTGGAAGAGCGCGTCACCCCGTCCATCAACGTCCTGTTCGACTTCCGGTTCGACGACACCGGGTTCTTCACCGACCACCCGGAGCGGATCACCACCCTCCGGGCCGCTGCGGCGGACATCGGGGGCCGGTTCTCCGACGAACTCACCACCATCTCGTTCCCGTCCGCCCCCGGGGATAGCTGGAAGGCCAAGTTTGACCGGCCCAGCGGCGTCGGCCAACCGGAGGAGGTCATCAACCTGCTCGTCCCGGCGAACACCATCGTCGTGTTCGTCGGGGCCCGGGAGTTGGTCGGCGAGCGCACCGTGGAGTCGGGTAGCCGGGAGGTCTTCGGCAGCTTCGACTGGAACAACCTGGTCCTCGGCCGGGGGCAGGCCGAGAGCTACGGCCCGGCGGCTACCGATTACAGCCCGTGGGGCGGGTCGATCTCCTTCGACCGGTTCGCCGACTGGCACTTCGGGATCGACCCGCCGGGCAACCCGGACGAGTTCGACCTGTACATGGCGACCCAGAAGGCGCTGCTCCACATCTTCGGGTTCGGTGTGAGCGAGTCGTGGGCGCGGCTCGGCGGGACCGGGCACTTCTTCGGCCCGAAGGCGGACGACGTATTCGGGGGCCCGGTCCCGCTCACGGGCGGCAACTACGAGTGGGTGGAGGACACGCTCTCGCAGGGTCAGCGGACGCTGATGGACGCGGACCTGGAGGACGGGGAGCGGATCAAGCCGACGGCCCTGGACCTGGCGGCGATGGAGGACATCGGGTGGACGCCCCAGGGCACCAGCCCGCCTCCACCCGCACCGGCCGCCCCCCCGCCCCCGGTTGCCCCGCCGGCCCCGATCCCGGCCGGAAGGCCCCTTCACGTCGTTGGGACCGGCGAGGGGACGGCCGCCCAGTTCACGCTGAACGACGCGGCCACGTTTACCCAGCTGGCCTCGTTCAGCCCGTACCCGGGTTATGGGCAGGGGACCGAGTTCACCGGCGGGGTTCGGGCGGTCACGGCGGACGTGAACCAGGACGGGGTCGAGGACGTGATCGTCGGCCCCGGCCCGGGAATCCCGACCGAGATCAAGGTGTTCAGCGGGTCGAACTTCCCCGTCAGCCCGGACACCTCCCTGTTGGCCAGCGGGTACGCGTTCGAGTTGTCGTTCACCGGCGGCGTGTTCCTGTCGGCCGGGGATGTGAACCAGGACGGGTTCCCGGACGTGGTGGTCTCGCCGGACGAGGGCGGTGGGCCGAGGGTCCGGGTCGTCAGCGGGAAAGACCGAACGGTCCTGGCCGACTTCCTAGGGATCGAGGATCCGAACTTCCGGGGCGGGGCCCGGACCGCGCTCGGGGACCTGAACCACGACGGAACCCCGGACCTCGTCGTCGCGGCCGGGTTCGGCGGCGGCCCGCGCGTGGCGATCTTCGACGGCAAGTCTCTCCGCCCTGGGCAAACCCCGGTCAAGCTGGTGAATGACTTCTTCGTGTTCGAGCAGGCATTACGGAATGGGGCGTACGTGGCCGCCGGGGACATCAACGGAGACGGGTACGCCGATTTGATCGCCGGGGGCGGGCCGGGCGGCGGGCCGCGAGTGTACGCCCTGTCCGGGTTCGCCCTCACCCAGCAGGACGGCGCCCTGACGCAAGTGGCGAACTTCTTCGCCGGGGACCAGGACAACCGGGGCGGGGTCCCGCTCGCGGTGAAGGACATCGACGGCGATCACCGGGCGGACGTGCTCGCCGGCGCCGGGGAGGGGGCGCAGAGTGTGGTCACCACGTACCTCGGGGAATCGATCCCGGCGAACGGGACGCCCCCAGTGTACCAGGAGTACCTGGTCTTCCCGTCTGACTTCCTCGGCGGGGTGTTCGTCGGATGAGGAACATCGGCACATCAACATCGGATACTTCGCAGAAAGGAGGAGATGATTGACCAGGCGAGCGTCGATTGCGGGTTCCCATGACATGTTGATCATGCTCTGGAGGAGCGAGAGATGCTCACGCTAAGGAAGCAGGTAGTGGTCCTATACGTGGACCGGTCGAGTCAGCAGTGGATCGCCCGGGACGGCGAGGGGAACTTCTGGATCTTACCGTCCACCGATAACCCCTGGGACGACCGCCGGCCGTTCTCGCCCGCCGAGGAGACGGAACTGGAACCCGTCCCGGGGCATTACAAGTCCATGCTCGGCTTACCGGACTAACCGAAACGAGTGCGTCGATGAGCGTCGAACACATCCGACTCCAGGAGGCACGTGAGCAGTTGGTCCCGTGGAGGAAATGGGGACCGTACCTCAGCGAGCGGCAGTGGGGGACCGTCCGCGAGGACTACAGCGAGACCGGCAACGCCTGGGACTACTTCAGCCACGACCAGGCCCGGTCCCGAGCATACCGCTGGGGCGAGGACGGCCTGGCCGGCATCTCGGACGACACGCAGCGACTCTGCTTCGCCCTGGCCCTGTGGAACGGGAAGGACCCGATCCTCAAGGAGCGGCTGTTCGGACTGACCAACGCCGAGGGGAACCACGGGGAGGACGTCAAGGAGTACTACTTCTACCTCGACAGCACCCCGACCCACTCGTACATGAAGTACCTCTACAAGTACCCGCAGGAAGAATACCCGTACTCCCACATCGTCGAAACCAGCCGGCGCCTGAGGCGCGACCAGTACGAGTACGAG
>DASSAT010000486.1:0-2679 GCA_035699305.1 Fimbriiglobus sp.
ACCGTGCCCGCAGACGGTGGGCCTCGAAGACTCGACCCACCCTACAAGACTCCCAACCCGAACGGTTCAGTCGTCGCCCTCGAACAGTGGACGCTTCGGGTTCAGCAGCGCCCACAGGACCGCATCGGCCGCGAACAACCCGGCGAACACCAGCAGGGCGAGGTCCCAGTTCCCGGTCGCCGCGACCAGACGGCCGACGGTGTACGGGAACAGCCCGGCCCCGATGTTGCCGCACATGTTCATGGTGGCGAACACCGTCGCCACCCGGTCGCCGCCGAAGCGGATGGCGACGGCGTACCCGCTGGTCCCGCCCATCAGCCCGAAGAACGCCGACACGCTCAGCAGCAGGGCCACGGCCCGGGCGTCGGCGGTGAAGTACGCGGCCAGGGCGACGGCGGCGCAGACGACCATCGCGGCACACGCCATCCCTTGCCGGCTCAGCCGCGGGTTGCCGGTCCGCCGCAGCAGCCAGTCGGAGAGCACCCCGCCGACGAGGCCGCCGCCGATCCCCGCCAGCGGCGGCCACGACGCGAGGTCGCCGGACTCGCCCTGGCTCAGCCCCTTGGACTCCTGAAGGAACCGTGGGAACCAGGTGTAGAAGAACGCGATGGCCGACGCGCGGAGGAACTGCTGGCCGCAGAGCAGCCTCATCTGGTAATCGGTGACGAGCTTCGACCACAGGATCGGCCGCCGGGCGGTCGCGGCTGGCACCGGGCCGTCCGGGCGCGGCGCGGCCAGCGCGAACAGCACCGCCCAGGCGATGCCGGGGACGGCGTACAGGGCGAACACCTGCTGCCAGGAGAGCGGCCCGTCCGGCGCGACCAGCAATCCGGTCAGTTTCGGAGACAGCGCCCCGCCCAGGGCCATGCTGCACGCCAGCATCCCCGACGCGAACGCCTGCCCGGTCGGCGGGAAGGTCGCGCCGATCGCCTTGGTCGAGCACGGGAAGATGCCCGCCTGGGCGGCGCCCATCAGCCCCCAGAGGACCAGCAGCCCGACGAACCCGGTGGCCAGCCCGACCACCCCGGTCAAGAGCGACCACGCCACCGCGAACACGATGAGCGCCGGCTTGCTGCCGAGCCGGTCGGCGACCCACCCGGACGGGACCTGGAAGGCGGCGTACACCCAGAACCAGACGGCCATCACCAGGCCCATGTCGTCCGGGCCGAAGCCGAGTTCCGCCTCGATGGTCTTGGCCGGCACCGCGATCGCCGTCCGCTGGACGTAGGCGACCACCGCCGCCAGGCACAACAGCGCCAGCATCAGGTAGCGGCTCATACTCGGCTCACGGGTTCACGCCGAGTAGCGGTGCGAGGACCGCGGCGAATGCGTTGGCCTGCCGCAGGAACCCGAGGTCGGTCGGGTGCGACCCGTCCACGGTCGCCTCGCCGTCGTCGCCGAGCAGCTTGTCGCCGGGCAGGTAGTGCAGGTTCGTCACCCCGGCCGCGGTCAGTGCCTCATACGCTTTCTTCAACGCCGCATGGTTCTCGTCGTTGTGCCGCCGCGGCCCGGCGAGCAGTACGCCGTTGGTGTAGTTGCGATCCTCGACGAACAGGATGGGCGTGTCCGGCCGCGCCTTCCGCAGGACGGTCACGAACGGCCCGGTCCGCTCCGCTACCCGCTTCGCGTCCAGGTTCGGCAAACAGTCCAGGACGTACACGGCGGCGTCGATCTCGCCGAGCAGCGCGGCCATCTCCGGGTCGAGAGTGCCGTTGCCGGAGAAGCCGAGATTGATGACCGGCACATCGAGCCGCCGGCCGAGGATGGCGGTGTGGACCATGCCGGGCCGGGACGCGCACCCACCCTGGGTAATCGACGTGCCGTAGAACACCACCGGTTTGCGCCGCCCCGCCGGGCGGTCGTCGGCCTTCATCAGCTTCGCCGCCTTGGGCAGTCCGATCTCGACCGACGACATTCCGTTGTACAGCGGCAGGTAGAGCAGGAACTCACGCGGCCCGGTCGGCAGCCCGGCGACGAGCCGGACGGAGTTGGTCTGAGCGGTCGGCTGGCCGGTGGCTACCCAATGCCACTTACCGGAATCGGTCTTCGCGTACAGGTCCAGGCCGCTTACGCCGGTCGCCGGCATGTGCGGCATTGCCAGCTTTTTGTTCGTCAGCGTCCACTGGGCGTGGATCGTGCGCGCGTCAGTTACGAACCGGACGCACAGACCAGTCGAGTGCCGACTGAGGCTCCACACCGGCGGGCGGACCAGCTTCTCGGCCTTCGCGGGGAGCCGGTCGAACGGGGCCTTGGTGTCGGCCCAGCCCTGCCCCTCAACGCCGACGGACCGGATGTCGTACCACAGCAGACCGGCCTTTTCGTCGGCCTTGGCCGTGGTCGGGTCGATCACCGGCCCGGCCGCCCCGAGCGCCGAGGCGGCGATGGCGAACGTCGAGAGGGCTACGAGACAGCGCGTCATGGGATTCCAAGTCGGGAGTGGGTGTGGGCCGGCGGTTCTGTATTACCCGCTCGACCCGGGGTTGGCGAGCGTAGCCTGAAGCCGAGCGAACAGTCTCGGCGCGCCCGGCGCTCGCGCTTCGGGCCGCGGAAGTCGATCGCCCTGAGCGGACTCATACCGGATCACCTCGATTCCTTCTCCCCCCCTCTTCAGCGGTGCTCGGTCGAAATGCTCGGTCGAAGTCGGCTTTTGTAGGGTGGGTCGAGTCTTCGAGGCCCACC
>DASSAT010000487.1:0-7380 GCA_035699305.1 Fimbriiglobus sp.
ACCATGCGGAAGATGGTGGGCCTCGAAGACTCGGCCCACCCTACAAGAGCAGCACCGACTACCTGCGGATCAGTAATCCCGGGACCGGTTGCGGTCGGTCGAGATCAGGATACACCGGTGCAAACCGCAAACCGGACCGGGCCGGATTCGGTCGGAGGTACACGAGTTGCTCACGGGATGGTTGGCCACGAGAGGACCTATCCTGGAGGGAATCCGATGGCGAAGTGCATGGTGTGCGGAAACGAGTACGACAAGGCGTTCACCGTCACGATGGCCGGCCAGTCGCTCACGTTCGACTCGTTCGAGTGCGCGATCCACGCCCTGGCCCCGGCCTGCGCCCACTGCGGGTGCAAGGTGATCGGCCACGGCGTCGAGAAGGACGGGACCGTCTACTGCTGCGTTCACTGCGCGCAGCACAAGGGCGTCGCGGGACTGAAGGACCGGGCCTGACCCGGACGGCCCCTCACCCCTTGTGCTTGAAATACTGCACGGCCCGCTCGTGCCGCTCGGCCGCGGCGCGCGTGTTGAACGTGCCCAGGTTGCGGCGCTTGCCGGTCTTCGGGTCGGCCTTCCGGGAGTAGAGCCGGTACTGACCGGACTTGAGCTTCCGAATCATGGTCACTCCGAGGTGCGCGACCGGCGGGCGGCCTGGGCCTTCTTGATGTTCGCGCTGCGGGCCTGCTTCTGGGCCGGGGTCGGCTTCGTTCGCTCCGGGACGTTCGGCCGGTCCCTGGCTTGGAAGACATCGCCCTTCATGTGGACCGGTTCGGACCCGAGGTCGGCGAATAGCTTCCGCACGTCCTCCGTGTCCGGGACCAGCCGGCTGCCCTCGACGTGGGCGTCCTGCTTGCTGACCAGCCACGCCTGGGTGTCCCACGACCCGCTCTGTCGCTTGCCGGCGACCCGCTCGATGTGCCCCGGCTCGCCCACGTCCTGGGTGCGGAAGGTGACGAACTTCGCCTTCGGCCGCACCGTGATGCGGTAGAACTCGCCCGCGCCGGTTGTGCCGGTCTTCTTCCGCCCTCGGCCCTGGGGTTGCGCCCGGGCGTGTTCCTCGTGCGACATCCCGCGCCAGGCGGCCTGGGCCTTCTTGATGTTCTGCCGCGCGGCCGCGCGCTGCTTCTGGGTAGCCATACTGCACCTCCCTACGCTTGTGGTGGGTGGGCAGTACGGATCGTCGCAACTCGCGTACCGGGTGCCGCCGGGCCTCAGAAAAGTCGGGTGATGATCGCGACAATGAGGAGGATGAGGCAGGCCACAGCCAGGGCCACCGCGCCAAGGAGGATCGGTCGGTTCGAACTCGCCTCGGGCTTCTTCCGCGGGGCGGTGAGGCGCGCCCGGACGACGGACCGGGGCGGGGTCGGCGGCGCGTCCTCGACTACCTCCCACCCGGGGTCGGGCTTCGGCCGGGCCGCCTCCTCCGTGATCGGCTTGGTGGTGGCGCTCGGCCGCGGGGTCGGCACCGCCACCTCCGACCGCGTGACGGCCGCGACAACCCCCGACTGATGGGACCGCAGGTACGCGGTCAGGGCGGCCGCGAGCTGCGCCATCGTCGGGAAGCGGTCCGCGGGTCGCTTGGCCATCGCCTTCAGGCAGATTTCTTCCAGATGGGCCGGCAACCCGGGTCGCAGCTCGCTCGGCGGGGTCGGCGGCTTGAGCAGGATCGACGCCACCTTGCTGGCCGTGCTCCCCTCGTAGGGCCGGCGGCCGGTCAGCACCTCGTACAGCACCACCCCCAGCGCGTACACGTCGGACGCCGGGCCGACCGCCGCGTTGTCCCCCTCGAACTGCTCCGGCGACATGTACTCGACGGTGCCGATCACGTCCCCCTGCCGGGTCAACCCCTCGGTCTGGCGGTCGTCGCCGCGGCGGGCCAGGCCGAAGTCCATGACCACCGGCTCGCCGTCCGGCCGGAGGATGACGTTGGACGGCTTGAGGTCGCGGTGGATCACCCCCCGGGTGTGCGCCTCCTGCATCGCCAGGGCCAGCTTGCGGACCAGGAGGGCCGCCTGCTGCGGCGAGAAGGACTGGCCGGCCTCCAGCGCCTTCGCCAGCGACCGGCCCTCGACGAACGCCATTGTCAGGTACGGGACGCCGTGCAGCTCGCCCACGTCGTAGACGGGGCAGATGTTCGCGTGGTGCAGGGCGGCCGCGGCGCGGGCCTCGCGGTAGAACCGCTCCCGCGTGCCCGTGTCGTCGCCGCCGAGGAACGGCACCTTGAGGGCCACCGCGCGGTCGAGCTGGGTGTCGTGCGCCCGGAAGACCGCGCCCATGCCGCCGCGGCCCAGGCAGTCCTGGATGCGGTAGCGGCCGAACTTGCGCGGAATCTTGGCCCGGTCCTGGGGGGTGTGCAGGCCGAGGGCGCCGGCTTCCCCGCTCGGCGGCGGGGCGCCGGGGTCCGCTGGTGGGACCGACTGCGGACGAGGGTCCGTCATGCGGAGCACTCTCCGACGGGGGCGAGCGACGGAACGAGCTACCGGGCGAGACGGGCAATCGGGGCGAACACCGACCGGAGTAATGATATTGATATTTTATCGACCGGAGTCAACCCGGAACATGGATGTTTCTCGTTCCCAGGCCGAGCTTGGGAACGAGAGAAACGGAACATTGCTTCGCCGACTTCCCGCCGGGGGCCACGGGGTCAGCGAGGGAGGCTTCCGACCCGGGGGGCAAGAACGGCCGGGACGGCCGCGGTCCCGGGGGAGACCTCACGCACCCGGGCCTTGCCGTTGGCGGACGGGGCACGGACCCGCGCCACTCCCGACCGGGCGGTGATCAGATGCCGGTAGACCGCCAGGTAGTCGCTCGCCATCCGCTCCGCGCTGAACCGCTCGTCGAACACCTCGCGGACCCGCCGGCGGTCCAGGAAGCCAGCCTTCGCAACGGCCAGCGTGGCGTCTTCGACGGTCTCGACCACGAACCCGGTCTCCCCGTCGTCGATTACCTCCGGCACCGACCCGTGGCGGTAGGCCACCACCGGGGTGCCGCACGCCATCGCCTCGATCATCACCAGCCCGAACGGCTCCGGCCAGTCGATCGGGAACAGCAGTGCGTGGGCGTTGCCCAGGAACTCGTCCTTGTCGCGGTCGCCGATCTCGCCGACGTACTCCACCAGCGGGTCGCGGAACAACGGCTCGATCGTGGCCCGGAAGTAGTCCCGATCGACCTCGTCTACCTTCGCCGCGACTTTCAGCTTCATCCCGACCCGGCGGGCGATCTCGACGGCCCGATCGACCCGCTTCTCCGGGGAGATGCGGCCGAGGAACGCCAGGTAGTCGCCCGGCCGCTCCCGGCACCGGTAGGCGTCCGGCAGCCCGTGGTGGACGGTCGCCTGCCAGTTCGCGCGCGGCAGCGGCCGCCGCTGGGCGTCGGAGATGGAGACGACGGCGGCATCGCGATACTCGTCGTATAGGGCCGGCAGCTCCGGCAGGTCGAGCCGGCCGTGCAGGGTGGTGACGTTCGGGACCGGCTGCCGCCGCGAGAGCGGGTAGTGCAGGTAGTCGATGTGGAAGTGGATCACGTCGAACCGGTGGGCCTGCCGGAACACCTTCTCCAGCATGACGAAGTGCGGGGCCAGCCGGTCCACGCACGTCTCGTCCAGTCGCAGCGCCCGCGGGCAGGCCGGGACCAACTCGGCCCGGGTGACCGAGTCGCCACTGGCGAACAGGGTGACTTCGTGGCCCTGGCGGACCAGTTCCTCGGTCAGGTACGAGACGACCCGCTCCGTGCCGCCGTAGAACTTCGGCGGGACGGACTCGTAGAGCGGTGCGACTTGTGCGATCCTCACGGCGGTCTCCTACGGCCTGGGCGGGAACGGGCGACGGACTGTCCGGCACGCGGCGTGCCGAAGATATAAATAGTCCGGTGCCCCGCTCCGGGGCGAGAATCCGCAAGGAGGGGCGATGAGCGACGAGCGATCCCGCGGGCTGGACCCGGTTGGAGCGGACGGCGGCGTGGAGGGCGGATCAGCCCACGACGACCCGTATTACGTGACCGTCCCCGCCCCGCCAGGCGGCGAGCGGGACCGGGTGCTCAAGCAGGGGGACACGTTCGCCGTCTTCGACCACCACGGAGACATCCGCCCGGTCGGCATGCGCGAGCAGGGGCTTTACCACCAGGGGACGCGGTTCCTGTCGCGGCTGGTGTTCCGCCTCGGCCGCGACCGGCCGCTGTTCCTCAGCTCCACGACCAAGGACGACAACCTGCTCCTGACCGTGGACCTGACCAACCCGGACGCCCGGGACGGGGACCGGATCACCGTGCCCCGGGGCACCGTCCACGTCTTTCGCGGGGTCGTGGTGTGGCAGGCCGTCTGCTACCAGCGGGTGCGGCTGCGGAACTACGGGGCCGACCCGATCGAAGTGACGTTCTCGTTCCACTACGAGGCGGACTACGCCGACATCTTCGAGGTCCGGGGGACGAAGCGCACCCGCCGCGGCCGCGACCTGCCCCCCGTGGTCGAAGCCGCGTCCGTCGTCCTCGGGTACGAAGGTCTGGACGGCGTCGTCCGCCGGACCCGGCTGCTCTTCGCCCCGCCGCCGGAGCGGCTGACCGGCGGCGACGCCCAGTTCCGCGTCCCCCTGGCCCCACACGGGGAGGCGACGGTCCAGTTCACCGTCGCCTGCGAGACCGGGGGCCGGCCGGCGGACCGCCTCGACTACGAGACGACGCTCGCCCGGGCGGCGCAGAGCGTCCGGGCCGCCCGCGAACGGGCCTGCGTCATCTACACCGACAACGAGCTGTTCAACGACTGGCTCAACCGCAGTCAGGCCGACCTGAACATGATGATCACCCGGACCCCGCACGGCCTCTACCCGTATGCCGGGGTGCCGTGGTTCAGCACCCCGTTCGGCCGGGACGGGATCATCACCGCCCTGCAATACCTCTGGGTCGAGCCTGCCGTCGCCCGGGGGGTGCTCGACTACCTGGCCGCCACCCAGGCCGACGCCGTGGTGCCGGAGCAGGACGCCGAGCCGGGCAAAATCCTGCACGAGACCCGGCAGGGGGAGATGGCGGCCCTCGGGGAGGTGCCGTTCGGCCGATACTACGGCAGCGTGGACTCGACCCCGCTGTTCGTCATGCTGGCCGAGGCGTACTACGAGCGCACCGCCGACCGGGCGTTCGTCGAGACGATCTGGCCGAACGTCGAGCGTGCCCTGCGGTGGATCGACGAGTACGGCGACCCGGACGGGGACGGATTCGTCGAGTACCACCGTCAGTCGGCTGACGGGCTGGTGCAGCAGGGGTGGAAGGACTCGCACGACTCGGTGTTCCACGCGGACGGCGCCCTGGCGGACGGCCCGATCGCCCTGTGCGAGGTGCAGGGGTACGTCTACGCGGCCCGGCGGGGCGCGGCCGGGCTGGCGGCGCTGCTGGGGCATACGGCTCGCGCGGTGGAACTGGAGCGGCAGGCGGAGGACCTGCGCCACAAGTTCGAGACGGCGTTCTGGTGCGACGACCTGGGCACCTACGCCCTGGCCCTGGACGGGCGGAAGCGACCGTGCCGCGTCCGCACGTCCAACCCGGGGCACTGCCTGTACACCGGGATCGTCAGCCCGGAGCGGGCGCTGCGGACGGCCGGCACCCTCCTGGGCGATCGCTCGTTCTCGGGGTGGGGGGTGCGGACGGTGGCCACGGGGGAGGCGCGGTACAACCCGATGTCGTACCACAACGGGTCGGTCTGGCCGCACGACAACTCGCTGATCGGGGCCGGGATGGCGCGCTATCACCTCAAGGAGGCGGTGGTGAAGCTGTTCACCGGGATGTTCGACGCCAGCCTGTTCGTCGATCTGCGGCGGATGCCAGAGTTGTTCTGCGGGTTCCACCGGCGGGACGGGGAGGGGCCGACCCTGTACCCGGTGGCCTGCTCGCCGCAGGCATGGGCGGCCGGGGCCGTGTTCCTGCTGTTGCAGGCGTGCCTGGGACTGCGCATCCAGGCGGCGGCCGGCCGCGTCCACCTGGACATCCCGCTGTTGCCGGACTGGCTCAACGAGGTCCACATCCGCGGGCTGCGGGTCGGCGACGGGTCGATCGACCTGCGGCTGCAACGTCACGCGGGCGATGTCGGGACGAACATCCTCGACCGGACCGGCAAAGTCGAGGTGGTCATCCTGAAGTGACGGCGGTCTGGGTGGCCTCCAGGCCCTTCGGCGGGTCGAGCTTGTTGGCCCGGTACCACCCGGCCGGGTTCCGCTTCAGCGCCGCGATCATCTTCGGGAGCGTCTCCCGCAGAGTGTGCCGGGGCTCCCAGCCCAGCAGTCGCCGGGCGCGGGCGATGTTCAGCTCGTAATGATCGGCGGCCCGGGCGATCATCCACGGCTTGATGAACGGCTCCGGCCCGAACGGCAGGTGGTCCTGCACCCACGCCCCGGCCTGCGCCACGGCCGCCGGCACCCGGTACGTCGCCCACTTCTCCCCGTGGATCAGCTCGCCGAGCAACCTCTGCAGCTCCTCGTAGCTGACCGTCTCCGGCTCGCCGATCAGGATCGCTACCTCCGGCGGCAGGTCGGCCCGCCGCTCGATCACTCGCGCGAAGGCGTCCACCAGGTCGTCGAGGTGGACGAACGCCTGACCCCGCGACGTGTCGGCCGGGTAGACGTGGCCGGTGAGTTGCCGCTCGTTGATCCGCTGGATCTGGTGGGCGATGGGGATCGAGTTGCAACGGTCGGTGTACACCCCGGCGATGCGCAGGAACACCGCTGGGATGTCGCCGCGCTCGGCCCGGATCAGCTCCTCGGTGCGGACCTTCGACGCCGGGTAATCCCACGTCGGGTCGATGGGCGAGTCCTCGTCGATCAGCCGGCCCGGCTCGGTCGGGGCGTGGACCAGCATGGTGCTGGAGAAGACGAACTGCCCGACGTGGAAGTCCCGCAGCCCGCGGAGTAGCCGACCGGTGCCCTGAACGGTGATCTTTTCGTAAAGGTCGCTCGGCTCGCCCGAGAAGTTGTAATACGCGGCCAGGTGGACGGCCGAGGCGATCCGGTCTCCGTGCCGCTCGCGGAGTTGACGCAACCCGTCGCGGACGCTGTCGTCGGAGGTGACGTCGAGGTCGATGCACTCGATCTCGGCTGGCGGGTACGGTGCCCCGGGGCGGTCGAACCCGACCACGTTGTACCGGCGGTCGATCCGGCACGCCAGCGCGGACCCGATCAGCCCACTGCTCCCGGTGATGATTACGGTTTCTGGTTTGTCAGACATCGCTACTCCTCTCTAACCGTGCGGGATGCTCTGTTGAAATGTACGTGATGTGACGGCCCTGTCTTCAGCCCGAAGGGCTGGGAGTTCTCAGCCCAGGGCAACGCCCTGGGGACGCGGATACCGGCTCCGAGCCCTGAAAGGGCGGGACAGCGTGGCCGTGTGTCGCCCTTTCAGGGCTGCGGA
>DASSAT010000488.1:0-12331 GCA_035699305.1 Fimbriiglobus sp.
ACGGTGGGCCTCGAAGACTCGGCCCACCCTACAAAACCGAGCAATTCAACAGAGCATTGGGTCCTGTGGACCCAGTGCTCAGTACCCAGTCAGTCGGATGGGCAACTCCGCCGCATTCCGGCCACAAATGGCTGCTCCCGAAAATCAACTACGTAACTCCTACCGGTATCAAATCAGTTGTCCGCCCGCATGACCTCGCCGTTGGCCGGCGTCTCCGACGCGGACCACGCGGCGTCGCTGACACTGGCCGAGGCGAACCGGACGCTGCCGTCGGCCAGGGCTATGGTGATGCCGGCCGGGCTGATGCTCTGCGACTTGAGGCAGTGGGCGTTGTCCACCGGCGGGGCGAACTCCGGCCGCAACATGCACCGGCACATCCACGGGGCGTCGCCGGTCCACGAGGTCGGCACCGTCCCGCCGCGGTTGACGAACCCGCTCCGCGGCCAGTAGCCGTTGACGTAGAGCGACGCCGGGTTAAGCCCGTTGGCCCACTGGGCGGGGCCGGGGTACTGGCCGGCGGCCAGGGCCGGGGTGAAGTCGGTCGGGATGGTCCGCGGGTCCACTCCGTAGCCCCACAGGTTCGCCCCGAACATCGGGTTGCCGGCCGGCCGCCGGGCCACCGCGTACTTCTCGTTGAACGTGATCGTGTTCGAGAGCCCGTCGGAAATCCCCGAGAACGTCCGCCCCTGGTCGCCGAACACCTGCCAGTTGGCCGAGTAGCTGCTCAGGCCCCACTTCGTGTTCGTCTGGCTGGCCCACGCCGGGTACGGGTTGGCGGTGCCGGACGACGACGACCACGACGGGGCGGCGACTGGCAGGTCGAACACCCCGTCCCCGGTCTGGGTCGGGTCGGCCGGGTGGCGCAGCACCTTCAGCGGGACCGACCGGGCGGCGTCCGGCCCGAGTCGGTGGACGTTCTCCTGTTCGAGGTATGGCAGCAGGTGGTAGTAGACCGACCCGCCGGGGCCGGTGTCGGTCGGCCGCAGCACCCCGAAGTTCGGCGGGGTCTTGTTGTTGGCGTCGTAGAAGTTGTGCAGCGCCAGCGCCACCTGCTTGAGATTGTTCTGGCTCTGCGCCCGGGCGGCGGCGGCGCGGACCTTCTGCACGGCGGGAAGCAGCAGGCCGATCAGGATGGCGATGATGGCGATCACCACCAACAACTCGATCAGCGTGAACCCGCGGCTCACGGCGTTCCGTCGGACCATCGTCGGCCTCCTCGGAGGGGGGAATGACTCCGCCGACGCCTCCGGCATCGGCTCAGTAGTACGGGTCGCGGGCGACGACCACCGGCGACTTCAGCGCCACCGCGTAGACCACCTCCCGCTCGGACGACTTGCCCTTGCGGTCCTGGAGTTGGAGGCTCACCGAGACCCGGACCACTTCCGGGTCGGACCCGTCGGTCTTCAGGACGCGGTAGCCGACGAGCTTGTGGGTGGCCCGCAGCTCGTCGCTGAACTCGACCGGGTCGGGGAGGGACTTCAACTTCGCCGGCGGCTCGTTCGCCTTCCAGTTGTCCAGGGCGGCGGTCACGGCCTGCCGGCCGCGGTCGAGGTCGGCCTGCGGGCGCGACGAGCCGCAGCCGACAGCGGCCACGGCGACCAGAGAGTAGGCGGCGGTTCGGAGGGCGTTCATCGGCGTGCGTTCGGAGTCGGCAGCCCTGAGAGTGCAGACGGTGCCGGGCGGCGACCTATTCAGGCGGCCGTGCAACTCCGAAACCCGGGCCGGGGGCGTCGGCGATCGTTAGCGCCGTGCGGGGCGGTGCGAATCTTCACGACCCGACCGCAGACGTTACCTCGTTGCCCGCCACGGTTTTCGTTCCCTCCGCGATCGGCGCTCTAGCTTTCAGTAGCCACGATGGCGGGCCGCCGGCCCCGAAACCCTTTCCTCCTACGAAACCGACCCGTGAGCGAATCGACTACCCTTCGCCCGGTGGTGATCCCGCCGCGACCCCCGTCCCAGTCGTCCGACGGCAGCCTGGTGCGGCGCTACCGCGACGGCGAGGAGGCCGCGGCGACGGCCCTGTACCTGCGGTACGCCCGGCGGCTGCGCGCCCTGGCGGCGAAGCGGACCGGGGCGGCGTTCGCCGGCCGGTTCGATGCCGACGACGTGGTCCAGTCGGTCTTCCGCGCCTTCTTCCTGGGCGTCCGTCGTCGGGCCTACGACGTGCCTCCCGGCGGCGAGATCTGGGGGCTGCTGCTGGTGCTGGCGCTGAACAAAATCCGCAACCAGGTGGACCATCACCGGGCCGCCAAGCGCGACGTCGGGCAGACATCAAGCAACCCGGAGTACGCCCGGCACCGGCTGCTCGCCCGGGACGACAGCGCCGCCATGTTCCTGCGGCTGGTGCTCGACGAGCAACTCGGCGAGTTGCCGGAGTCCAACCAGGCGATCGTGCGGATGCGGATGGAAGGGTACGAGGTCGCCGAGATCGCCGAGCGGGCCGGGCGGTCTCGGCGGACCGTTGAGCGGGTCCTGCGCGACTTCCGCGACCGCCTGGCCGGACCGTGACCCGCCCGAGGCGTCCATGCACTTCCCCGTCTCGCCGTCCCGCACCACCGCGCCCACTGTCGATGCCCGCGAGGGCAATTTCGGACGCCGTTTACCCCGGCTGAACCGTTAAGATTGTCTACACGGCGCTTTGCTTGCGGGTGAGGTGCAACGACCGGGCCAACCGCACCACACCCGGTCCGATACCCTGGGATGGTCACCGATGCCATTCGACATCGACGCCCGGATCGCCGACTGGCAGAAGCAGCTGCTCGACACGACCAAGCGGAACCGGCTCATCAAGTTCGTCAGCGGCCGGGCCGGCGGGGTCGGTCTGCTCCACCCGGGTTTCGGCCCACTTTGGCAGCGGATGGTCGTTGACGGCCAGCCGTGCGTGTTCGCCTGGAAACGCGACGTCCTGGGCCTCCCCGCCGAAGCCATCGACGGCGTTGACGAACCGTCACCGGACCCGGGCGTCGAGGGAACGGGGATATCTTCGCCGAATTTGTTCGATGCAGTTCCCCCGGCCTCCACAACTCCGTCGCCGCCCGTGGCGGCACCGAGCCTCCGCGACCTGACGGCCCGGTGCCTGGCGTCGCCGCGGCTGAGGCCGGACCACCTGCTCACCGAGTTCACTGACAAGAAACTGGCCGCCCACCTGCTCCGGCTGCACCGCACCGCGTCCGAGGCGGAGACGGACCACGGGGTGTCCACCCTGTTCGCCGCGTTTGGCTTCCTCAAGTGGTTCGAGGACGCCAACAGCACCGAGGAGGTCCGCTCGCCGCTGGTCCTTGTTCCGGTCCGGCTCAGCCGCGAGTCCGTCGAGTCGGCGTGGACCCTCCGCGAGGAGGACGAGGAGCCGGTCACCAACCACTGTCTGGCCGAACTGCTGGCGACCGACTTCCGCGTCAAGCTGCCGGCCGACGCCGACGTCGATACGGACGGACCGGACGGGTTGACGGCGTACCTGAGGCGGGTGGCCGGGCTGGTGAAGGCCATGCCCCGCTGGGAGGTGGTCGAGGAGACGGCCCTCGGGGTGTTCAACTTCCAGAAGCTGGCCATGTGGAAGGACCTCAAGCGGAATGCCGACCGGATCAAGTCGCACGACCTGTGCCGGGCGATCGCCGGGGACCCGACCGTCGCCCTCCGCCCGCCGGCGGGGTTGCCGGCCGCCGCGGACCTGGACGAGAAGGTGCCGCCCGAGACGGTTACTCACATTCTGGACGCCGACAGCAGCCAGCACGAGGGCATCGAAGCCACCAAGCGGGGGGCGAACGTGGTGATCGACGGCCCACCCGGGACCGGCAAGAGCCAGACCATCGCCAACGCGATCGCCGAGTTGCTCGCGGCCGGCAAGACGGTCCTGTTCGTGAGCGAGAAGACGGCCGCCCTGGAAGTGGTGAAGGACCGGCTCGACCGCTGCGGCCTGGGCGACTTCTGCCTGGAGCTGCACAGCCACAAGGCGAACAAGCGGGAGGTCACCACGGAACTCGGCCGCTGCCTGGAGATCGGCCCGGAGACGCACCAGGACGTCACGGCCGAGTTGCGGCAACTGGCCGAAGTCCGCAGGCGGCTCAACGACTACGCGGACGAACTCCACCGGCCGCGGCCGCCGCTGGGCCTGACGGCGTTCCAGGCCCACGGCGAACTTGCCCGGTTGGCGAACCTCACCGATTCGACGCGGTGGACGGCCCCGGATGTGTTCGCCCGCGACGCCGACTTCCTCCGGCGGGCGACCGACACGCTCGCCGGGCTGACGAAGTGCCGCCCGGTGATCGAGGACCCGACCGGCCACCCGTGGCGAGGGTGCCGGGTCGCGGCCGTCACCCAGACCGGCCTCGACGACGCCCGGTACCACCTCGACCGGCTCGCGACCGCCACCGCTCGGTTGAGCGACGGGACCACCCTCGCCGACCTCGCGTTGGAGGGGCTGAATGATACCGTCGCCCAGTGGCGGAAGGCGGTCGCGTTCGCCCGATCCGTTCTCGATGTGCCACAGGTTCCCGCTGACTGGTTCGATGCCGACCCGCTCGCGGCGACCGCCGCAGCATCGGGCCTGCACTCCGCGACAAAGCAAGCCCGTGAACTGGCCGGTCGGCTCGGCGGGTTCTCCTCGGAGGCGGTCCGGTCGCTCACCCCCGCAGCCGTGTCCGAACTCGCCGCGGGCCTCAAGTCTTCGCGTGAGTTGCTGGTGAACGGCTCGGCGCTGTCCGCCCGCGAGCGGATCGGTGCCCTCCGATCCCTGATCGAGCGGTTGAATGCGACCACCCCGATGATCACTACCCTCGCCGACAATTACGGAAGGTTGGCGGCCGCACTCCGCCTGCCCGGCAAGACCCCGCCCCTCGCCCAGACTCGGAAGATTGCCCAGGTCGCCGGCGAAGTGGCCAACAGTTCGCCGGTCCCGTCATCGTGGTGGGAACCAACGCGGCGGATCGAACTTCAGAACGTAGTAATTCGGGGGGCTGACGAAGACGCCGCTTCCCAGACTATGCGGGCGAACCTGGTCGCCACCTTCACACCCGCGGCGTTCGCGCCGGAAGCCGGGCCAGTCGTTCGCGACGCCTGCCGGCACATCGGGTCGTTCTGGCGACGACTCTTGCCGCGATGGCGGACGGTGAAGCAGCAGGTCGTCGGCTGGTACACCGGGACCATCCCGGACCGGGCGAAGATGGTTGCGGACCTGCACGAACTCACCGAATACCACAAGCGGGCGGACTACATACGGCAGGTCGAGGCTGGCTACGCCGCGGACCTCGTTACCGGACCGACCGGCCGACCGAATTGGGTGGCGACCTCCGACAGATTGAAGGCAGTCGATCGGTACGAGAAGTGGAAACTACCCGCCGAGTTGAAAGCAGCCATGGCCCCGTCCGGCGACCTGGACCGTGCGGCGTTAGCGGACGTGGCTCGCCAGGTACTCCAGGCCGAGGCTGCCTTACAAACAGTGTGGGTGACACTGCTGACGACCTACGCACCTGGGGATGCGGCCAATGCGTTGCAACGCCCGCCGGCTGATCTGGCCGCCGCAATCCGGGCCGACGCCGGAGCCGCTGAGTCCGAGGCGACTTCCTTGGAGCGAGTCGTCTCACTCCTCCGCGACGGCCAGGACCTGCCGGGAAATGCTCGGACGGCCCGCACCGGCGAATTGATCGAACTGGTCTCCATCCGCTCGCGGTCGGCGGACCTCGCCCGGCAGTTGGGCGTCAGCGACCCCCCGGAGACAGTCGAAGCGAAGGACTGGTCGGACTGGGCGACCGCGGCGGAGAAACTGTCCGCGTTCTTGAAGCGGACAGCCCATCCTCCCTCGCAGCGGACGATCGCCGCGTTGACCGAGCCGGAGACTCGAAACCGCATCGAGGCGGGCGTCCGCCTCTCGGATGCGATGATCGGTGACGGGTTCGACGAGTCGTGGGACTACCTCACGGGCAGCCTCTTCGACCCGGACGCCGCGATATCCGACGGCGTCACCCTGTCGGGTGTGACGATCCCGGACCTGGCTCGCTGGTCGCGGGCGAGAGCGGCCGACACGCACCGGCTCGAAGAGTGGGTGCGGTACGTCCAGGTCCGGCGGGACGCTGCCGCTCTGGGCATCGAGTCCGTGGTCGCGGAAGTGTGCGGCGGACGAATCGCCCTCGACCGGGCGGCCGATGCGTTCCGCAAGCGGTTCCTCGGGCTGTGGCTGGACGCCCTCTACGAACAGGTGCCGGTACTCCGCGAGTTCGCGGCCGACGGCCACGACGAGCGGATCGAACGGTTCATCCGACTCGACCGCCGGTCGATCGCCCTGGCCCCGGCCCGCCTCCGCTCCCATCTGCTGACACACCCCAACCGCCCGACGACCGACGGGGCCGCCCCACCCTCGTCCGAACTGGGCATCCTGTTGCGGGAGGCGAACAAGAAGCGACGGCATCTACCGCTCCGCAAACTGTTCACCCAGGTGCCGACCGTCCTGCCGCGGCTCAAGCCGTGCCTGATGATGAGCCCGCTGGCGGTCAGCACGTACCTGAACTCGCCGGACGTACAATTCGACGTGGTCATCTTCGACGAGGCGTCGCAGGTCCGCCCGCACGACGCCGTGTGTGCCGTGTACCGCGCCCATCAACTCGTCGTGGCCGGCGACCCGAAGCAACTGCCGCCGACGGACTTCTTCACCCGCTCGGTCGCCGACGATCCGGACGCGGACGACGCCGACGAGGGGACGGCCGGGTTCGAGAGCCTGCTGGACGTGTGCCTGTCCCTCGGGTTGACCCGCAAGCGGCTGAAGTGGCACTACCGCAGCCGACACGAGGGGTTGATCGCGTTCTCCAACAAGTTCTTTTACAACAACGACCTGGTCACGTTCCCGAGCGTGGACGACGGGTCGCAACCGGCGGTCCGGTTCGAGTTCGTGCCGGACGGCCGGTTCGAGAGCGGGGTGAATGTCGTCGAGGCCCGGCGGACGGCCGAGCAGGTGATCGCCCACTTCCGCACGACCCCGGACCGCAGCCTCGGGGTGATCGCGTTCTCCCAGCAGCAGCAGAACCGCATCCTGGACGAACTGGAAGTCCAGCGGAAAGCGAACCCGGACCTGGAAGGGTTCTTCAAGGAGGACCGGGCCGAGCGGTTCTTCGTGAAGAACTTGGAGAACGTGCAGGGGGACGAACGGGACTTCATCATCCTGTCCGTCGGGTACGGGCCGGACGCGGCCGGGAAGGTGGCGATGCGGTTCGGGCCGCTCAACCGCCAGGGCGGGGAACGGCGGCTGAACGTGGCGGTCACGCGGGCCCGGTACGCGATGGCCGTGGTCGCGTCGATGACTTCGGCCGACATCGACTTAGGCCGCACCCAGGCGGACGGCCCGCGGCTGCTCAAGGCGTTCCTCGACTACGCCGAACGCGGCCCGCGGGCGTTGACCGAGGCGATCACCGGGGCGAACGCCGCCGGGTTCGACTCGCCGTTCGAGCAGGAGGTCCACGACGAACTCCGGCGGCGGGGGCTGACGGTCCACCGGCAGGTCGGGTGCGGCGGGTTCAAGATCGACCTGGCAGTGACCGACCCGGCCGCGGGCGGACTGTATCTGTTGGGGGTGGAGTGCGACGGGAGGACGTACCATTCGTCCGCGACGGCCCGCGACCGCGACCGGCTGCGGCAGGCGGTGCTGGAAGGTCTCGGCTGGCGGCTGTGCCGGGTCTGGTCCACCGACTGGCTGCGGAATCGGGAGAAGCAGGTGCAGCGGGTGCTGGCCGCGGTCGAGGCGGCCAGACGACCACGCCCGACCCCGCCCGAGCCGCCGCCGCCGGTCGAGACCGTCCGGCCACAGGGCACAAAGCCCATACCCGTGGCGACCCCTGCGTTCGCCAACATCGAAGACGTGCCGGAAGGGACGATCCGCTCGGAGCTATCGAGCCTGCTTGCCGATGTCGGATCGACCGAACCTGGAGACATGTGCAAAGCCGTCTCGCTCCGCCTGGGCTTCAAACGGCTCGGGCCGAAGATCGAGGCTCGCATCGAAGCCGCGCTGGAGGCTCTCACGCGAGAAGGGAAAGTAGTCCACCAGGACGACGGCCGGATCAGGGCCGTTTGACGGGTCCACACACCACGTCGTAGAGCTGCACGCTGAACAGGTCGCCGGGGTCGGTCCAGAGCGCCACGCGCCGTAGGCCGGCGCCGGCCGCCAGCCGCTCGAACTCGTCCGGGGCGTACTTGTACGAGTTCTCGGTGTGGATCGACTCCCCCGCCGCGAAGCGGATCGGCTGCCCGCCAACCCGGACGGTCTGCTCGCGGGTGCTGACGAGATGCATCTCGACCCGGCCGGCGGACTCGTTGTAGAACGCCCGGTGCCGGAACGCCAACGGGTCGAAGTCGGTGCCCAGCTCGCGGTTCATCCGGGCGAGCAGGTTGCGGTTGAACGCGGCCGTCACCCCCGCCGCGTCGTTGTACGCCGCGTTCAGGACCGTCGGGTCCTTCTTCAGGTCCACGCCGATCAAAAACGCGCCGCCCGGCCCGCACAGCCCGGCGATGCCCTTCAGAAGCGACAGCGCCTCGGGCGGGCCGAAGTTGCCGACCGTGGACCCGGGGAAGTAGACCACCCGGCGGCGCGTCGTCATCGCCGGGTCGGGCACCGCGAACGGGCGGGTGAAGTCGGCGGCGACCGGCTGGACCTCGACCTCCGGGAACCGGGTCGCCAGTTCCTTCGCGGTTCGGCGGAGGAGGTCGGCGGAGATGTCCACCGGGACGTAGGCGGCCGGCCGCGGCAGGTGGCGCAGCAGTACCCGCGTCTTGACCCCGCTGCCGCTGCCGTACTCGATCACCTGGCAGCCGGGGCCGAGTCGCCGGCCCATCTCTCCGGCGTGGGCGCGCATGATCGCCAACTCGGCCCGGGTGGGGTAGTACTCCGGCGTCTCGCAGATGGCATCGAACAGGGCCGACCCGATCGCGTCGTAAAGGTACTTGCACGGCAGTTCCTTCGGCGACCGCCGCAGGCCCGCGAGCGCGTCCGCCAGGAAGCCGGCGGCGGCTGGGCGGTCGGCTACAGGTCCCGGGCGAGCCGGATTCCGCTGAACTGCCATCGCGCCTCCGGGGGGAAGAAGTTGCGGTAGGTGGCCCGCAGGTGGCCGCGGGGGCTGGCGCATGACCCGCCCCGCAGGACCAACTGGTTGCACATGAACTTGCCGTTGTACTCGCCCAACGCCCCCGTCGCCGGCCGGTAGCCGGGGTACGCGACGTAGGGGCTGGCCGTCCACTCCCAGCAGTCGCCGAACATCTGGGACAGCCCCCCCCTTAATCCCCCCCCTGTCAGGGGGGGGATTAAGGGGGGGGCCGCTGGCCGCGGGTGGTAGTGCCCGTCGTCGGCGAAGTTCCCGGCGGCCGGGTCCAATCCCGCGGCGGCAACTTCCCACTCGGCCTCGATCGGCAGCCGCGCCCCGGCCCACCGGGCAAACGCGTCCGCCTCGTAGTAGCTCACGTGGCACACCGGCTCGCCGTCCGCGAGGTCGCGCACCCCGGCGAGGGTGAACGCTCGCCACCGGCCGCCGTTCCGCTGCCAGTACAGCGGGCCGGCCCAGCCGTGGGCGTGGCGTGCCGCCCACCCGTCGGAGAGCCACAGCTCCGGCCGGTCGTAGCCGCCGTCGGCGACGAACGCCTGATACTCGCCGACCGTCACCAGCCGCGACGCCAGGGCGAACGGCCGCAGGTAGACCCTGTGCCGCGGCCCCTCGTTGTCGAAGGCAAACCCGGTGCCGTCGTGGCCAACCTCGACCAGCCCGCCGGGGAAGCGGGCCCACCCCGCCGGGCCGGTCGAGGCGGGATCCGTGTCGGCGGGCGCGGGGCGGTACACCGGAGTTAGAGGGTTGCGGGAGAACGCCAGATTCAGGTCGGTGAGGATCAATTCCTGGTGCTGCTGCTCGTGGTTGAGCCCGAGTTCGACGACCTCGGCCACGTCCGCGGGGGGTCCGTCCGCGTTGTCGGCCAGCCAGTCCGCCATCGCGTCATCGACGTGCGCCCGGTAGCGGTAGACCTCGGCGACCGTCGGCCGGGACAGCAGCCCGCGCTCCGGCCGGGGGTGCCGGCCGCCGACCGCCTCGTAGTAGGAGTTGAACAGGTAGGCGAAGGCCGGGTGGAACGGGCGGTAGCCGGGGGCGTGCGGGCCGAGCAGGAACGTCTCGAAGAACCAGCTGGTGTGGGCGAGGTGCCACTTGGCCGGGCTGGCGTCGGGGGCCGGCTGGAGTTGGTAGTCCTCCGGCTCCAGCGGCTCGCACAACCGCTCGGTCGCGGCGCGGACGGCCCGGTAGCGGGCCGCGAGTGAGTCGGTGGACGCGGGCCGTTCGCGGTCGGAGGCTGTGGGCATGGCGCACCGGGGGTTCGTTCGCCCGCACCCGACCGCGGACGATCTATCCATAGCCGGTCGGCGGTCGGTTTTCCACCACCGGAACGATCCGATATACTGAGCGTGTCGGGCCTGTAGCTCAACGGTCAGAGCAGGGGACTCAATCGGGTCGCGTCGGGGGAAACCCCGGCGTCGCACCTCCGTAAAGTCGGCGAACGCTACCGGCGACCTGCCCAAGCCAACGCCGAGCCAAGCCCCTCGGGGAAGGTGTAGAGACTGGACACGGAGGCACCTACCGGGTCAACCCCCACGGTGAAGGCACAGTCCAGACCACGAACGGCACCCGCCGGCGGCGAAAGCCGAAGTGGTAGGCATAATCCCTTGGTTCTCGGTTCGAATCCGAGCAGGCCCATTAAACCAACCCGCAACGCCGAGCAGACTTGACCCACCCAACCAGACCCGCGCTCGGCCGAACTCCGATCGGTGACGGGCACCGCAAGGCGCGGTACAGTATGGGCCGGGGCGGAATCCCGTCGTGCCGGGTGACGCGGGGACTGCCCGGCCGAAGTCACGCAACCGAGCGAGGCCGCCGATGTCCGGTTTCCTGTTCAGCCCCACCCGCCGGGATGTGATCCGCTCGCTGGTCGGCGGGTCGGCGCTGCTGCCGGCCATCGTCTCGCGCCTGCTCGCCGAGGACCGGGCGGCGGACCCGCTCGCGCCGAAGACGCCGCACTTCGCCGCGAAGGCGAAGCGCGTCATCTTCTTGTTCTCGACCGGCGGCGTGTCACACATGGACACGTTCGACCCCAAGCCCAAGCTCATCGCCGCCGACGGCAAGACCGTCGGCGTCGGCGGCGGACTGTCGCTGTCCAAGACGCCGCTGGTCAAGCCGATGTGGAAGTTCAAGCCCGGCGGCAAGTGCGGCACGATGGTCAGCGACCTGTTCCCGCATCTCCGCGACCGGATGGACGACGTCTGCCTGATCCGCTCGATGTCGTCCGACAACAACGAGCACTTCCAGGCGACGCTGGCCATCCACACCGGGTCGTTCTTTTTCACCCGGCCGAGCCTCGGCTCCTGGGTCAGCTACGGGCTGGGCACGGTCAACCAGAACCTGCCGTCGTTCGTGGTCATCGCCCCGCACTTGCCCTACGCCGGCACCCAGGTGTGGGCCAACGACTTCCTCCCCGCCTACCACCAGGGCACCCGCGTCGTCCCCGGCCAGGAGCCGATCCCCGACGTTCGGCGGCAGGCGAAGACCGCTGACCTGCAAGAGTTGGAGCTTGGCCTCGCTGGCCGGCTCAACCGCGCCCACCTGAAGCGCAACGGCGGCGACGACGAGTTGGCGGCCCGCGTCCGCACCTTCGAGACCGCGTTCCGAATGCAGTTCGAGGCGCCGGAAGCGTTCGACGTGTCCAAGGAGACCAAGGAGACGCTCGATCTGTACGGGCTGGAGCGCGGCGACACGACGAGCTTCGGCTGGCAGTGCCTGATCGCCCGCCGGCTCACCGAGCGCGGGGTGCGGTTCGTCGAGCTGATCGACAACGGGTCGTCGAACAACTGGGACTCGCATGCCGACATGGCCGCCCACGCCCCGCTGGCGAAGAAGATCGACAAGCCGATCGCCGGGCTGCTCCAAGACCTGAAGCGGCGCGGGATGCTCGACGATACGCTGGTCGTCTGGACGACCGAGTTCGGTCGCACGCCGGGTCGGGACGGGCCGACCGGCCGTGGGCACCACCCGGCGTGCTACTCGTCGTGGCTGGCCGGGGCCGGGGTCAAGGGCGGGATCGCCCACGGGGCCACCGACGACATCGCCGCGACCGTGGCCGAGGACAAGGTCCACGTCCACGATTTCCACGCCACCATCCTGCACCTGCTCGGCCTGAACCACGAGAAGCTGACCTACCGCCACGCCGGCCGCGACTTCCGCCTGACCGACGTTTCCGGCACCGTCGTGAAGGCACTCCTCTCTTGATTCTTGTAGGGTGGGCCGAGTCTTCGAGGCCCACCGTGCGGGAGATGGTGGGCCTCGAA
>DASSAT010000489.1:0-2195 GCA_035699305.1 Fimbriiglobus sp.
GGGGGGTATGGAGCGTCAACAAGCCCTGGGCATCGTCCCTCATCCGTGAAGCCTACCCCCCACCCTAACCCTCCCCCCCAAGGGGGGAGGGAACAAGAGGTGGTGCGGGTGCTGGCGCTGGGCAGCTCGCGGACGCAACTGGGGTTCGACGCCGCCCGGTTCGCCGAACACTTCGGCGGCCACGTCGAAGCGTTCAACTTCGGCTGCCCCGCGGCCGGACCGATGACCGCGGCGCTGTACTTCCGCCGGCTGCTCGATGCCGGGGCGCGGCCCGACTACCTGCTCGTCGAGGTCCACCCGTGCTTCGTCGCCAAGTTGGACCCACCGTTCGAGGCGCGGTGGCTGCACCCGTACCGGCTGCGGCCCGGCGAACCCGAGGTGCTGCGGTCGTTCGGGTGGGACGTGCCGACGCCGCCGCACCACGGGCCGCGCGGCTACTTCACCGCCACGTCCGCGTTCCGGTTCGCGCTGTTGAACCGGTACGCCCCGGTGCTGTTGCCGTGCCCCTACGGGTTGACGGTCGGCGCCCGCAGTGACCGGTACGGGTACGTCCGCGGCATCGCCATGAAGCCGGCCGAGAAGCCGCGGGCGCTGGAGCGGACGTTCGCGCAATACGCCCCGGTGCTGGCGACATATCATGTCGGGGGGCCGGGTTGCGCCGCGGTGCGCGACGTGCTGGCCCGCTGCGCCGAGCACGACATCCGCGCCGCGGTGGTGCTGATGCCGGAGTCGTCGGCGTTCCGCGGCTGGTACGGCCCGGCCGGGTACGCGGCGGCCACGGCGTTCGTGCGCGACCTGTCCGCCGAGTTCGGTGTGCCGGTGTTCGACGCGCGGGAGTGGGTGCCGGACGACGGGTTCGCCGACGGGCACCACATGATCCCCGCCGGAGCCGAGGCGTTCACCGACCGATTGGCCGCGGAGTGGGACCGGAGGCGAGGGGCATGGGGCAAGAGGGCCGAGCCGTGACCGGTTCCACCGTCTCGACCGGCGGGCGGGTCCGGCAGCGGGTCCGCCTCTTCCTCCACGTGGTCCCGCGGTCCACGGCCGCCGCGCCGCGCCCGTGGGCGCGGCCGACGCGCCGCAAGGCCGGCCGCGCCGCCCTCTGGTTCCTGGCGTTCGCCGTGGTGATGAACGTCGGGTTTCTGCTGGCCCTGGACTACGGCCCGCCGCGGCTGCGCGACCCGGAGTACGGCAAGCGGTTAGCGCGTGTCCGCGCCCGCGTCGCCGAGTACCCCGGCCGGCCGCTGGTGCTGGCGATCGGCAGCTCGCGGACCGCGATGGGCGTCCGCCCCGGCGTGCTGGCAAGCGAGCCTTCCGGGCCGCTGGTGCTCAACTTCGCCCTGGTCGGCAGCGGGCCGATCATGGAGCTGATGGCGTTCCGCCGGGCGCTGGCGGACGGGGTGAAGCCGGCCGCGGTGCTAATCGAGTACTGGCCGGCGTTCCTGCACGAGGGCGGGCCGTACCACGAGCAGCTGCGGCTCGACGTATCCCGGCTGCGGCCGGTGGACCGGGCGATCGTGCGCGACTTCTTCCGCGATCCGGCGGCCGCACAGAAGACGATGCGGGAGCAGCGGCTCAACCCGTGGTACGGTCACCGCCGGTCGCTCCTCAACCAACTCGCGCCGAGCTTGCTTCTGAAGGGCCAGCGGTCCGAGTCGATGTGGGACCATATCGACGACTGGGGCTGGCTCCCCGGCCGCACCGGGGCGACGGCCGAGCAGATCGAGAAGGGCCGCGCCTCGACCGCCGCCTACTACGTCCCGCTGTTCGCCACCTTCGAGGTGTCGCCGGTGGCCGACCGGGCGCTGCGGCAACTGGTCGCCGAGTGCCGGGTGAATGGCATCCCCGTGGCCCTGCTGTACTTGCCGGAGGGGGCGGTGTTCCGGTCGTTCATGACGCCGGCGTCGGTGCGGCTCTCGGACGAGCACCTGCGGCGGGTGGTGGGCGAGCTGAAGCTGCCGCTGATCGACGCCCGCGGGTGGGTGCCGGACGCCGACATGCTCGACGGCTTCCACCTGACCCAGGACGGCGCGGCGAAGTTCACGCGGAAACTGCACACGGCGGTGACGGCGACGTTCCCGGAGTTGAAGTAGCTCCCTGGGACCGCGGCCGTCTCGGCCGCTCTTGCTGGTGGGTCGGGTGCCATGCCCACGGCTTTGCGTGGGCATGGTCGGGGCTACAAAGACATGCCCACG
>DASSAT010000490.1:0-20865 GCA_035699305.1 Fimbriiglobus sp.
CGCCCTCTTGTTCCCTCCCCCCTTGGGGGGGAGGGTTAGGGTGGGGGGTACGCTCGACGGGTGAGGGACGACGTTCCTGAGCAGGTGACGCCTCATACCCCCCACCCCAACCCTCCCCCCCAAGGGGGGAGGGGGTAAGAAGGTTGGTGTCGTCTTCCTGCCCCAGCAGCCGGCGCACCAGCTCGTTCTGCACCCGCACCACCTCCGCCGCGATCCGCGTGAATCCGTCCTGCACCCGCAGGAAGGCGTCGTGCGCCTCGGCCGCCGCCGACTGCGTCTGCGTCGCGGCGATCACGAACGGCTTCAGCCCGACCGCCCAGACCGGAGAGACCGCCGGCAGCGCCACGACCGCCCCCGGCTCGACCGCCACGCCGCCGCTCCAGTCGTCGGCGAACGCGGCGGTCGCCACCGCCTCCCGATCCGCGGGGCGATCGACCGGCCGCGGCACCGGGGGCAGTTCGCGCGGCAGCAGGCCGACCGGGACCGTCACCGCGCGCCGCGGCGGCGGCGCAGGCTCTCGATGGGCGGCGCACCGCGTCTCGCCTCCGTAGAGCTTTGATAGGTCGGCCGGGCCGCGCTCGGCGATCAGGTCCGCCACCAGCCGCAGCACCAGCGAGACGCCGTCCTGCCGCGGGGCGCAGACCGCCCGCGCCAGGTGCGGGCGGTTGCCGAGGATCGCGTCCACCATCCGCGATGCCGAGTTCCCCGGCCCTGGCTCGACGAAGAACCGCACCCCGTCCCGGTACGCCGCCTCGACGACGGCTGGGAAGTCGATCGGCCCGACCAGCCCCGCCGTGATCGAGTCGGCACAACTCGCCGGCGACGGGTCGTAGGGTTGACCCCACGCCCCACTGTACACGGTGAGTTCGGGCCGCGGGGTCGTCGGCAGGGTGTGCAGCTCGCGGTACGGCTGCTCGACCGGCTGGCCGGCCTCGCAGTGGGCCAGCGTCACCCCGGAAAGCGGGACGAACGGCGCGTCGAACTTCTTCACCAACTCCTCAACCTCGTCGCGGACGCCGCCGACCACGCACTCGGTCGGCGTCGTGGCGATCAGCATGTACGCCTTCGCCCCCGGCGCCAGCGCCGCCCGCACCGCGTCGGCCGACACGGCTAGCACGCCGGACACCCAGTCCACCGGCGTCCCCGCGGGCAGCCAGTACGCGCGCCGGGCCGAGTCATACGGCGGCCCCAGGTCCGGGCCGAACAGGGTCGATTCCTCGATCCGCCGTAGCATCTCGTCGCGGTCGGTCCAGACGCGCAGCCCGAACAGCCCGGCCGACTCGCCGAGGCTCTGGCCGATCATCGCGTCGGCGCGCACCCCGAGCGCCGCGAGCAGGTCGGCGGTCAGCGTGCCGAGGGCGACCTGGCCGAAGAGGAATTGCCTGGCGGTCGTGTCGGCCGAGACCGACTCCGTCCAGAACTTCTCCGGTGAGAACTGGTTTCGCAGCCGCCGGCTCTCGGCCTGCTGGCGGTGCAGCACCTCCGGCCAGTGGGCGGACAGGTCGCGGCCCATGCCGGGGAAGTGGTTGCCGGACCCGGGGAAGACGAACGCGACCTTGCCGGCCGGACCGACCGGGTCCGGGGCGTAGAACACCCGATCGCGCAGGGCCGGCCGCAGGTCGGGCGAGGCCGGGTCGGGGATCGGCGACTCCGGCCTCGCCCGCAGCGACTCGCGAGCGAACCCGACCTGTTCGAGCAGCTCCTCCGGCGACCGGGCGACGAACGTCACCGCCCGCGCGTGGTGCGGTTGCTGTGGCGTGGCCTGGAGCCAGTCGCGGGCGAGCGACTCGATGGGCCTCTCGATCCGCCGGACGGCGAAGTTAGCGAGGGCGACCAGTCCGTCGAGCAATCCGTCCAGCCCGTCGGCCTCGATCGCGAAGACCGCCTCCGGCCGGGCGCCGAGCGGCTGCGGGTCGGGCACGCCCCCCACCTGGCTCGGCCCCCCGATCGGATATGGCGTCAGGGTAGAGTTCGGGCCGTACTCCTCCAGGACGACGTGGACGGCGGACCCGTCCACCCCGGTGGCGGCGACGACCGCCCGTCGGGGCGCCCGCTCGTCGGCCAGCCAGTACCGCGGCCGCGGGGACCAGTGACACCGCGACGACACCGGCGCGAGTTCGTCGCGCACTTCGGCAACGGTCGGCGGCAGCATCCGGTGGTATAGCGCGAGGCATGCCTTGACCAGACCGGCCGCGGCCGACGCCGCCCCCGCGTCGCCGACCTGCCCGCGGACCGAGCCGACCGTCAGCGGCAGCGGCCGGTCCCGCGCCGTCAGTAGCGCCGCCAGCGCCTCGGCCTCCGGCCTGTCGTCCGCGGCCTCCAGGTACTCGACGGACGCTGGGTCCACCAGTGCGTCGGCGCACGCCCGGACCAGCGACGAGGCGTAGGCGGCCGCGTCCGGCGCCGCCCCGCCGGGCGCCCCGCCGCTGGCCGACCCGACCCCGCGGATGACGGCATAGACGCGGTCGCCGTCGCGCTGGGCGTCGATGAGCCGCTTGAGCACCACCGCCGCCGCCCCCTCGCCGGGCGGCGCGGCGTCGCGGGCCGGGGACAGGAGGATGCGCGGGTCGCCGGCCAGGTCCACCCCGCCGACGACGGCCCGGTCCAGCTCCCCGGCCCGCAGTGCCCGCACCGCCAGTTCCAGCGCCCGGCCGGCGGACGTCTCCTCCGAGCAGACGGTGAAGCTCGGGCCGCCGAACCCGAAGGCGCGGGCGATCCGGCTGGCGGCGATGCTGCCCAGTGCGCCCATCGTCCGGTCGGCCGTCAGCGGCGGGCCGACGGTATCCAGCAATTCCGCCTCCCAACCACCCGGCGAACCCGGAGCGGTAGCGACGGGGTTGGGGAGTTCACCCCTCCCCCGGCCCCTCCCCGAAGCGGGGAGGGGAGAAAGAGTCTGGCTCCCCCTCCCCGCTTCGGGGAGGGGGTTGGGGGGAGGGGTTGAACCATCACCCCCTCGCTTCCGCTCGGGGTTCGCCAGGCTCTTCGCCACCCAGCGCAGGTGGAAGTTAGTCGTGTTCAGGTCCAGCCCCAGGCCAACGAACACCCCCGTCCGCGGGTCCGGTGGCGCCGCCTTGTCACCGCTGTCATCCAGCGCCGCGGCCGCGACCTGGAGCGCCAGGAGTTGCTGCGGCAGCATCTCCTCCAACTCCCTCGGCGGGATGCGGAACTTGTCGAGCGGGATCGTCAGCCCCTCGATGTAGTACCCCGGCGGGCAGTCGGCCTCGGCGTGGCCCCAGCCGTTGCGCTTCGGGATCGGGTCCGGCTTGTGCCCGCCGCCCAGGACGTACTCCTGAAACGCCCGCAGGTCGCCCCACGGCCCGAAGTGGGCGGCCATGCCGACCACCGCCACCGCCGACGCCGATGCCGGAAACCCCTCCCGGGCCGCCTTCTCCCGTCGCGGGGACGGCGTGAGCAGGACCGTCTGGCCGACGAACTCTTCCATGAGCAGGTGGGCGTTCACGCCGCCGAACCCGAACCCGCTGACCGCCGCCCGCCGCGGCTCGTCCGGCCGCGCGACCTCCCACGGCTCGGCCGCGTTCAGCACCCGGAACGGCCCGCCCTCGTACCGCAGCCCCGACTGTGGCGACGCGAAATTCGCCTGCGGTGGCCGCGCCTGGTTGGCGATCGCCAGCACCACCTTGGCCACCGCCGCCGCCCCGGCCCCGGTCAGCAGGTGCCCGACCGTGGACTTCACCGACCCGATCGCGCACTGCCCCGGCCGCCAGCCGGATTCGCCCCACAGCTCGCGCAGGCTGTCGAACTCGACCGCATCGCCGACCGGGGTGCCGGTGGCGTGGCACTCGATCAGGTCCACGTCCCGTGGCTTCCACCCGGCCTGGGCGTAGGCCGCGCGCATCGCCCGCAACTGACCCTCCTTGTCCGGCGCCAGCAGGTTGCCGCGCACGTCGTTGGACAGCCCGGCCCCGGCGACGGTCGCGTAGACCACGTCCCGGTCCCGCAGCGCGTCGGAAAGCCGTTTGAGCACGAAGACGCCGGCCCCCTCGCCGACCATCAGGCCGTCGGCCCGGGCGTCGAACGGCGAGCACCGCCCCGAGGGTGACAGCGCCCGCAGCTGGCAGAAGCCCATTTGCGTGTACTGGCTGTCGGCCCCGTTGGCCCCGCCGGCGAGCATCAGGTCGGCCCGGCCGGAGAGCAGCTCGTCGCATGCGAGCTTGATCGCGTACAAGGACGACGCGCACGCCGCGTCGAGCGTGTACGTCCCGCCACCCAGGCCGAGCGACTTTGCCAGCAACCCGGCCGGCAGCCCGGCGACGTAGCGGTTGAGCGGATGCACGCGCCGCGCCTCGCGCGGCGCCCCGAGCGCGTCGGCGACCTTGCCGCCGAGGTACTCCCGCGCCAACGAGGACGCCCCGGGTGTCGGCAGGCAGATGTTGCCGAGCACCACCCCGGCGCGGCGGCGGTCCAGGTTGTCCGTCTGGGCCGTCGCGAACGCCCGGTGGCCGACGTCCAGTATCAGGTGGAAGAGCGGGTCCAGCCCGCTGAGCAGGTCGCGCGGGATGTTCCAGCCGTCGGGGTCCGGCGCGAACGAGTCGAGGAAGTAGCCGCGGGTCGAGTAGACCGAGTCCGGGTGCGGCGTCCGCGGGTCGAGGCACGCCTTCGGCGGCAGTACCCAGCGTCCGGCCGGCACCTCGCGTGAGCGGTCGGCGGAGGCGGCCACGTCGTCCCAGAACCGGCCGAGGTCGGCGCCCGACCCCGGGAACCGGACGGCCAGCCCGACGATCGCGACGCGGTCGGTCATAAGATGAGGGGGTGAGTGGGTGAGGGGGTGAGGGGGTGAAAGAGAGAGACAGAGGTCAGGCTACTTTGGTTGGCGAGGGGGCGGGGCGATCGGTATCAGCCAACTATCGGGGTGGGTCTTCATCCCGACGAGAGTCCCCAGGATTTCGTTGTACGTCCTGTACAAGTCCGCCCCCTGGTCGCGGAAGATGTAAAGACAACGGACGGCGAATTCCACCCAGGTCTGGGTCTCGGCGGCTTCTCGCTCGCAGTCCGTCAATTTGCTGACGAACGCCGCCTCGTATCGCCGCAGCCGCCACGCCTCGGCCAGGTTCGCGCACACCGACCGGGACGACCGCCGGACCTGATCGGTGAGGGAGTAGGTCTCTTCTTTCGGGAACGCCTTCGACAGCTCGAAGATCCGCATGGCCGCGTCGAACGCCTTCGAGTAGACCTCCAAATCTCGATGCGTCTTGATGCGGGCCATGCCCTTTTTCACCCCCTCACGCCCTCACGCCCACACCCACTCATGTTTTGACGCGGGGCGCGAGCTGGTTCTTGCGGAACGCCTGGTCGAGCTGCCGGTCGATCACGCATTCGTAGTCCTGCACCCGGGCGATCACCTGGCCAGCGGCGTCCAGGTAGTCCACGTCCGCGCGAGCGAACTGGCCATTGTCCTTGGTGACGCGGACCACCACCCGGACCGGGCCGGCCGGGTACGCCCGACGGTACTGGCGGTAGCGGCCGGCGAAGCACGGCAGCGACCCCGCCCCGTGCTGCGCGAAGCTCCAGAGGATCATCATCTGGAAGCTGGCGTCGAGCACCAGAGGGTCGGCCACCCAGGCGGACCGCAGCGGGCTTTTGAGCCAGTCCGCCGGCGGCGGGGCCGGGGTCGCCGTCCCGATGAAGGCGGTCTCGCTCAGCCCGTCCACCCGCTCGATGCCGTGCAGGGCGCGGCCGTGGAACAGGAAGTACCGGTACACCTCGTCGATCGGGTGCGGGTATGGCTGGACTGGCGGCGGCGGGTCGGCGGCCGGCGGTCGGGGGTGCGTCGCGGCCAGCACCACCTCGGCCCGGGAGTGGATGGCGTCCCGGCCGTCGCGCCGCTTGCCGCGCAGCTCCACCGGGACGTGGAACGCCTGGTCGCGCTTGACCGCCTTGCCGGCCATCGCCCGCAGGTGGACGGCCGAGCCGTCCTCGACCATCACCCCGTTGGTGATCCGCAGGTCGTTGAACCCGTGGAACACCAGCCCCGGGTTGCCGTGCAGGGCGGCGTGGGCGAGCAACTCGACGTGCAGGGCCATCGGCAGCACGGCCCGGCCGTCGAGCACGTGCGACCGCAGGACCGGGTGTGTCTCGATGTCGATGGTCCGCTCGAACGCCGTGGCCAGCTCCGACACGGGAGTGGCCGGCGGCGGGGTCGGCCCGACGGTCGGCACCCGGGTCTGGCTCGACGCCGGCACCACCCCGGACGACCGGGCGGACCGCGTCGGCTTGCCCAGGGCGAGCACCTCGACGGCCCGGCCGGCGGCGCTGAGCTCTTGGACGGCGAACAGCCCCCCCTCGACCAGCGGGATCAGCCCGACCCCCTCGCTCTCGAACACCCGCTTGAGGGCCGGCGTCACCATGCCGCCCTCCCACGGCCCCCAGTTGATCGCCACCACCCGCGCCCCCGGCCGGCGGCGCGCCTCGACCTGGGCGGTCTTGTTGAGCACCTCGTTGGCGCAGGCGTAAGCGAGTTGCCCGGCCCGGCCGTGCCGGGCGGTGATCGAGCTGAACAGCACCATCGTCTTGAGGTCCGGGCCGGGCAGGTGGTCCAGCAGGTTGCGCAGGCCGTCCACCTTGGTCGAGTAGACAGCGTCGAACCCCTCCGGGGTCAGGTCCTCGATGCGGCGGTCGGCCAGCACCCCGGCCCCGTGGATCAGCGCCGTCACCGGGCCGAACTTGTCGCGCACCCGGGCGACGAGTTCCGCCGCGTGCCGGCCGTTGGCGGCGTTGACCGACAGGTACGCCACCCTGGCCCCGGCCCGGTTGACCCGCTCCAGGGTCCGGGCGATCTCCCGCTGGGCCTTGACCCGGGCGTGGAACTCGCCGACCGCCCGCGGGGTGGCGCCGGCCCCCAGGTGGTCGGCGATCGCCTTCTTCAGGGCCGCGTCGTCGGTCAGCGGCCGCAGCCACTCCGGCTCCGGGCCGACCGGCGGCGGGGTGCGGCCGGTCAGGACCAGCGTCGGCTGGTACACCTCGGCCAGGGCGACGGCGACCTCGGCGGTCACACCGCGGGCGCCGCCCGTCACCAGCACCACGTCGGTCCGGGTCAGCGGCGGGCCGCCGACCTGCGACCGGCGGGCCGTCCGGGCCAGCTCCAGGGCGCAGCGGCCGGCCGCCGAGACGCCGACCTCCAGCGGGCCGGCCAGCAGCAGCTCCTCGGCCAGCGCGGCGGCGGCCGCGGTCGGGTCGGCGATCGCGAATGCCGCGGCCACGTCCAGTGCCTTGCACGCGACCTCCGGCCACTCGTGCTTGACGGTCTTGACCAGCCCGGCCAGCCCGCCGGCAGTCGGGTCCGTGTTCACGTTCAGGTCCGCCAGCCCGAACGCCCCGTCCAGCCGGGCCACCGACCCGACCAGCGCTCCGCCCGCCCGGCCGACGGCCCGCAGCTTTGACCCGACGTGTTGCAGCCAGCGGAACCCCAGCCGGTTGAGCGGGACCGCCGGGTCGGGGCGCTCCGGGGCGAGCAGGATCAGCGCGGCGGGCGACCCGGCCGGCACTTCTGTCCCGGGGTCGGCCCACGGCAGTTGAGCCACCTGAAGCCCGCGGGCGGTCAGGGCGGCGGTCAGGGCGGCGGCGAGCGGGTCGTCGGCCGCGACCAGCCAGACCTCGGCCCCCTCCGGCAGCATGACCCGCAGCCGGCTGTTGGACGGATCCAGGTCCACCGCTTGCAGGATGCTGCGGTCCACCCGGTCGAGGTTGATCGGCGGGACCGGCTGGTGAGCGGCCGGCGTCTCGGCCTCGATGACCGGCGGCGCGGGCAGCCGGACCGTCCGCGCCGGGTCGTTCTCGGCGGAGGGCTGGCCCAGGTGGACCGTGTCCTCGGCCAGGAGGTCCGCGACGGCCGACTTCGATTCGGCCGGCCGGGCCGGCACCCGTTGCGGGATCGGCGCCGGCGGCGGGTCCGCGGCCAGGAAGTCGGCGACGTCTCGCAGCGTGTGGAGGGTGCCGAGGTGCTCGGGCTTGACCACGGGTGCCTGCGGCAACCGCTCCTGAAGTGCGGAAAGGATTTCCACCCGCTTGATCGAGTCCACCCCCAAATCGGCGTCCAGCGCCATCGACAGGTCCAGCATTTCCGCCGGGTACCCCGTCTTCTCCGCGACCACGGCCAGGAGGATGTCGCTGACCGTGTCGGTGGCCGGCCGAGCGACGGGGACCGGTTCGGTGTCCGGGGTCGTCCCGCCGGCCAGGAAGTCGGCGACATCCTGTAGCGTGTGGAGGGTGCCGAGGTGCTCGGGCTTGACCACGGGCGCCTGCGGCAGCCGCTCCTGAAGCGCGGATAGGATTTCCACTCGCTTGATCGAGTCCACGCCCAAATCGGCGTCCAGCGCCATCGACAGGTCCAGCATCTCCACCGGATAGCCCGTTTTCTCCGCGATGACTTCGAGCAGCACGCGATCGACCGCCCCGGTGACGGCGGGCGGGGTGGGCGCCGGGACCACGGCCGGAGCGGGGGTCGGCACGGCGACCGGTGCGGGGGCCGCGGTCGGGTCGAGGAGCGCCTGCTGCTGGGCGACCAGGGCGAAGAGGGTCTTCTGGGCCTGCTCGTGGGAGTCGAGGAACTGCTTGTGCAGCCGGGCGGTCTGCTCTTGCATCTGCTGCAAGGCGGCGAGCGTCTGCTGGGTCAGGTGCAGGACCTGGGGCAGACCGGGCGGTGGGGGGGCAGGCTCGGCCATGGGCGTCATACCAGCGGCGGGGAACGTCGCGCGGGGGTCCGTGGGGGCGGGGCGGACCGGGGCCCCGTTGACCGACGGAGGTCGGGGCGCGCGTCGCGGCCGCGGGGCGACCGCGTTCGCCCCGCACACCGGCACGGTCATCCCCGGCGTCGGTTCGGCCGCCGGGCGGCACCGACTGTCGGCCTCCCATTCGGCCAAGCGCACAGCATACCCGCGGGCCACCAGTCGGCCTAGCAGGTGGCCCAAGTCTAGCACACCAGACCGCTTCCCGGAGGAGGCGTCCAGGGCCGCCGCCTCCGCCCGCGGGACCGCCGCGTCCGACAGGGTTTGCTCAACCAGCCGGGTCAGGACCGACCCCGGACCGACCTCGACGAACGTCCGCACCCCGGCCGCGGCCAGCGCCCGGATTTGCTCGGCGAACCGCACCGGGTTGGCGAGTTGGTCGCCCAGCAGGTCACGGACGGCAATCGGGCCATCAGGGTACTCGGCCGCGGTGGTGTTTGCGAAGACGGGCCTGTCGCCGGGGCGGAACTCGACCCCGTCCAACGCCGCCCGGAACGGGGCGGCGGCGTCGGCCACCAACGGGCTGTGGAACGCCGCCGCCACCGGCAGCCGGGCCGTGCGGACGCCCCGGGCGGCCAGCGCTTTTTCCGCTTCCTCGATGTTCGCATTCGCCCCGGACAGGACCGACTGCGCCGGGGCGTTCTGGTTGGCGACGACCACGTTGAGGCCGGCGATCGTCGCTTCGATCTCGGCGAGTGGGGCGAACGCCGCGAGCATGGTCCCCGCGTCGCCGACCGACTGGCCGGCCATGAGCCGGCCGCGGAGGCAGGACAGCGCGAACAGGTCGGCGCGCGTCAGCCGCCCAGCTGCTGTCAGGGCCGGCAACTCGCCGTAGCTGTGCCCGGCGAAGGCGTCCGCCTCCAGCCCGAACCGCTCCGAGAGGACGCGCCACGCCCCGTAGCTGACCGCGCCGATGGCCGGCTGGGCGGCGTCGGTGGCGCGGAGGGCGGCGTCCTGCCGCTTCTTCGCGTCGGGGTCGAAAGCGGTCGGCGGGTAGATGCGGTCGGAGAGTCGGCCGGCGTCGGACTCGTCGCCGTGTTGCGCGGCGACTGCATCGTTGGCCGCGGCGAGGCTGTCGAGTACCTCCGGGAACAGACAGGCCAGGTCGCGGAGCATGCCGACCGCCTGCGACCCCTGGCCGGGGAACAGCACCGCCAGCTTGCCCGGCGCCGGCCCGCGGCCGTAGTGGGCGCCGTCGGGGGTGGACCAGGCGCCGTCCGGTTCGGCGGCTAGCTTCGCCTTCGCTGCGGCGATCAGCCTCAGCAAGTCGGTATGGCCGCGGTGGGCGACGAGGACCAGCCGGCACGGGGCGTCCGGGCGGAACGCGGCGCGGGACGCCTCCGCGACGCGGGCGAAGGCTCGCCAGGTGAGAGCCGAAGAACCTAACCCCCCAACCCCCTTCCCTAAGAGGGAAGGGGGCGAAAGACCCTCTGGCCCCCCTCCCCGCTTCGGGGAGGGGCCGGGGGAGGGGTTAATCAGCCGGTCCAACTCCTCGGCGAGCGTCCGCGGCGTCTCCGCGCCGACCGCGAACAGCTCGACCGAGCCATCCCAGTCCACGTCCTGCTTGCCGGGCCGGTATTCTTCGAGGACCGCGTGGAAGTTGCTGCCGCCGAAGCCGAACGCAGACAGGGCCGCCCGCCGCGGGTGCTCGGCCCGCGGTAGCCACGGCCGCGCTTGCGTGTTGACGTAGAACGGCGAGTCGGCCGCCCGCAGCGGCTCGACCGGCTTCGTCACCTTGAGCGTCGGCGGCAACACCTTGTAGTGCAGCGCGAGGGCGGCCTTGATGAGCGACGCGGCGCCGGCCGCGGCCTTGGTGTGGCCGATCTGCGACTTGACCGAGCCGACCGCGCACCACGGGCGGACCTTCGCGCTCGGCTGCGCCTCGCGGCTAACCGCGTTGAAGACTTCCGTCAGCGCAGTCGCCTCGGTCGCGTCGCCGACCTTCGTGCCGGTGCCGTGCGCCTCGACCAGTTCGATCGTGTCCGGCGTCACCCCGGCGAGTTGGTACGCGGTGCGGATCGCCTTGCGCTGACCGGACGCATTCGGGGCGTAGATGGCGGTCCCCTTGCCGTCGCTGGAGGAGCCGATCGCCTTGATGACGGCATAAATGCGGTCGCCGTCGCGCTCGGCGTCGGCCAGCCGCTTCAGCACCACCACGCCCAGCCCCTCGCCCAGCGCGGTGCCGTCGCCGTCGGCGTCGAACGGCTTCGCGTCCCCCGTCGGCGAGAGCGCCGGGGTCTTGCTGAAGCACATGAACATGAAGATGTCGTTGAACGTGTCCACCCCGCCGGTGACGACGACATCGGACCGGCCGGCGGCTAGCTCCAGCGCGGCCAGGTGGACGGCACTGAGCGAACTGGCGCAGGCGGCGTCCACGACGCAGTTGGTGCCACCGAGGTCGAGCCGGTTGGCGATCCGCCCGGCGACGACGTTGCCGAGTAGGCCCGGGAAACTGTTCTCCTGCCAGGGGACGTAGCTCTCGGCGATCCGCTCGGCGGCGTCCTCGGCCGCGTCGTCGGGGATGCCGGCGTCCTTCATCGCCTGCCGCCACTTCGGGTGGCCGAGCCGGGCGCCGAGTGGGATCACCAGCTCCAGCGTGCCGGTGACGCCGAGGATCACCGAGACGCGGTCCCGATCGACGACAGAGGTCGGAGGTCGGAGGTCGGAGGTCGGAGGTCGGAAGTCGGAGGTCAGAAGTCGGAGGTCGGAGGTCAGTGGGGAAGCGTTGTCGCTTTCTGACTTCTGGCTTCTGACTTCTGGCTTCTGACTTCTGACTTCTGACTTCTGACTTCTGACTTCTGACTTCTGGTCCGCGAACACGACCCCCGCATCCATCAACGCCTGCTTGGCCGCGACTAGCCCGAGCAGCTGCGAGGTGTCGGTCGCCTCGATGTCGCGCGGGGCGATGCCGAACTCCAGCGGGTTGAAGTCCACCGGAGAGAGGAACCCGCCGCGGCGCGCGTAGGTCCGGTCCGGCGCCTTCGGGTCCGGGTCGAAGTACTGCTCCGGGTCCCAGTGGGTCGGCGGCACGGCGGTGATGCAGTCCACCCCGTGCTTGACGTTGGCCCAATACCCGCCGAGGCCGTCGGCCTTCGGGAACAGGCAGCCGATCCCGACGATCGCCAGCGGCGTCGCGGTGTCGCGGTTGTCGGTGTCCGTGTTCAACTCGGTGCCCCTCAAGCCCGTCGATGGCAATCGACGGGCTTTCAGCTCAATCTCAGTTCATCCGGTTTTAGAGGCGAGAGCGGGAACATCTCGTTCGAGAAGTTCACCCCGCGCTGGCGCAGCGTCTGCCGGCGGGCACAGACGGCGGCGCCGTAGAGCAGGTTCAACGCCACCGTCACCACCCCGCGGTTCGCCGGCTGCTCCAGGTACGAGCCGCGCGCCCACTCGTTGAACGCGCCCATCGCCGGGCCGCACCACACCTGGTAGTCGAGCTGCCGGGTCGGCTCGCCAGCGTTGGCCCATCGGCTCGATAAGCCGAGATACCAGCGGAACACCAGCGCCATCTTGTGCCGCGGGTCCGACTCCGCCTTGGGAAGCTGTGTCGGGTCGCGGCGCTGGAAGAACTCGCGGGTCTGCGCCCAGACCTCCGCGAACGGCGCGCGCAGCAGGTTCTTCTCAACTTGGGCGCGCTCCGCGGCCGGGATCGCCTCCCAGGAAGCAAATTGCCGATAAAGTTCGTACAGCTTCGCTGCCCGCATGGCGAACATGGTGCCGCGCTTGAGTACCTGCACCTTGACGCCCATCTCGAACATGTCGGCCGCGGGGGCCATCGTCACGTCGGCCTGCCCGGCCTCGGCGAGCATCTTCCGCACAGCGTCCGAGCTGCCGGACTCGGCGCACGCCTGGTTCACCGACCCGGTGACGACGTAGGCGGCGCCCATTGCGAACGCCGCGTACACCGACGCCGGGGTGGCGATGCCACCGGCCAGCCCGACGCGCGGCGGCGTGGGGTAGCGGAACTCTTTCTGCAAGCGGTCGCGCAGCGCCAGGAGCGTCGGCAGAAGCGTGATCGCCGGGCGGTTGTCGGTGTGCCCGCCGCTGTCGGCCTCGACGGTCAGGTCGTCGCACATCGGCACGACCGCCGCCAGTTCTGCTTGCTCGGCGTTGATCTGCCCGACGGCGGCGAGTTCCTTCACCAGCCGCGCGGGCGCTGGCGAAAGGAACTTCGTCGCCACCTCCACCCGCGACACCTTGGCGATAACCCTGTTCCGTGCGACCGGCTTGCCGTCGGGGCCGCGGCCCAGCCCGGCGACGCGGTAGCGAACCACAGGTGGCGTCAGGTCCAGGTACGCCGACGCCTCCACCGTCCGCACGCCGCGCCGCAGCAGCAGGTCCGCCGTTGCGGATTCGTGGGCCGGTTCGTTCGGGCTGTGGATCAGGTTGACGCAGTACGGCCCGTCGCCGAGGCTCGCCTGCAACCGGTCCAGCGCCTGCGTTACGCGGTCGATCGACAGCCCCGCGGCGCCGAAGCTGCCGAGCATCCCGGCCCGGCTCATCGCCTCGACGACTTCCACCGAGCCGATGCCGTTGGCCATCGCCCCGGCCATGTACGGGTACTTCAGCCGATGGGCGGCGAGGAACCCCGGGTCGCCGAGGTCGGCCGGCGCCAGCGGCGGCAGATACGCGGCCAGCGGGAAGCAGTCCGGGGCCGGGGCCGGTCCGCCGAGCACCGCCGACCCGCCGCTGCCGACCGCGAACCCGTCGGCGGTGCGGACCACGGCGACGGCCGCCCGCAGGTCGCCGAGCAGACCGCGCGCGGCGGCCAGGTCAGCGGTCGGGGCGGTGCCGTCGGGCCGCCACCACCCCAGCGGGGCGCGCGGCGCAACCGGCACGGCGAACGGGTCAGTGATCCCGGCGCGGTGGGTCATCGGGGACGAAGCAGGGCCAGCGGGGCGAGAGGGGTTACGGTATGGAAATACCTCCCCCCAGCCAACCGTGAGACGGGTGAGGCGATCAAGACGATCAAGGCGTCACACACACCGTCTGATCGCCTCGACTGATCGCCTGACCCGCGGTTGAGGTGTGACCTCATTCCCGTCTAGAAAAGGTCTACCTTCTTCCCGGCCCGGTTGAACGTGCGGAGCAGGGCGGCGTGGCCGGGCTGGTCGATCAGAGTGCGGCGAAGGTTCAGGTACTCGACCGGCGAGTTGCGGAGCCGGTCGGCCAGCTCGATCGCCCCCTGGTCGGTGATCGGATTGCCGCCGAGGATCAGCTTCCGCGGCAGCCGGCAGTTGAGGAGGTCGGCCACTCCGACGTCGGTGATGTGGTTGTTCGACAGGTCCAGCTCGACCAGGGCCGGCAGGGTGAAGGTGGCGAACAGGTCGCCGAACCAGTCGCCGATGCCGCACCCCTCCAGGTCGAGGACTTCGAGCCGCGTCAGCCGGTGGGCCATGGCGGCCATGAACGGCTCGTAACCGCCCGGGGGGAACAACAGATAGGCTTCGCCCGGCGCGTACCCGCCGATCTCGGTGATGCAGCCGAGGTGCGGGCTGGTTACGATCCCGATTACATCGGCGGCGACCTGGATGACCCGGACGCGCGGCCGGGGCCGGGCGGCGTCGAGGGCCGCCCCGTGGTCCAGGAAGTCGGCGACCCGCAGCTCGACCCGGCTGACGAATCCCCGATCGAACCGGACGTCAACCGTGCCCGGCAGCCCGGCCAGCGGTCCGAGAGCGTCGCCCCGGTGTGCAGCGAGCAGTTCGGCCTGGCGTTGCCACAGTCCGTAGTGGTGTGGCCGAACGTCGTCCCGGCGGTCGGTCTCCAGGTGTGCGATCTCGCACTGGAGGCGGATGAACTCGGCCCGGATCGGGTGGCCGTGCTCCTCCAGCCAGTCGGCGAACACCAGCCGCGGCAGGTCGTCGTCGGCGTTCGCCTCGACGGCGGACAACAGTGCGGTTTCGTCGGTGGTCATGGCGTCCAGTCTGTAGCGCCCAGTCCGAGCCGCGACCGTCAGGGAGCGGTCTTCGCTAACCGCTCCCTGACGGTCGCGGCTCGGACCAAACCTGCGTCACCGTCCCGTCTTCTTCGGCGGCTTCTGACGGCCGCCGTAGTAGGGATAGCGGTCGAACTGGTCCCCCCCGCCCAGCACACGCGGGTCCTTCGTTGCCTTCAACTCTGCCGTCAACTTCTCCCGCAACTCGCCCAGCGCCTTCGCGTACTCCGGCCGGTCGGCGACGTTGGTCAGCTGGTCCGGGTCTTTCCGCAGGTCGTACAGCTCCTCGGCCGGCCGCTTCGCAAAGGCGAGGTCGTAGGACCGCCTCACTTCCGGGTCGTCCTTGTGCTCGATCAGGAACGACTTGGTCGGGCCGTTGTCGCAGTCGGCGAATGAGTTGGCGATCTGGGCCTTTGCCGCGTCGGGGATACCGTTGGGCCACAGGTCCGGTTTGAAGTTGCGGATGTATAAGAAGTCGGTCGTGCGGATCGCCCGACTCGGGTAGCCGCCGAGGTTGCCCTTCTCCTGCGACGGGACGTGCCGCTCCTTGCCGTAGATGACGTGATCGCGCCCGGCCTTGCCAGTCGTCAGCACTTCGACCAAACTCTTGCCGGTCACGTCGTCGGGCACCTTCACCCCGGCCGCCTCCAGGAACGTCGGCGCCAGGTCGGTGAGGCTGACGAAGTCGTCCGCGGTGCGGCCGGCCTTGATCTTGGCCGGCCACCGGACCGCCAGCGGCACCCGGGTGCCGAGGTCGTACAGGTTGCTCTTGCCGCGCGGGAACGGCATCCCGTGGTCGCCGGTGACGACGACGATGGTGTTGTCCAGTTCGCCGGTCTCCTTGAGTAGCGCCAGCGCCTCGCCCACCTCGCGGTCGAAGCGCTCGACCTCGAAGAGGTAATCGGCCACGTCGTCGCGGACGGTCTCGCGGTCCGGGAGGCAGCTGGGCAACCGGACCTTGGCCGGGTCGATGCCGCTCTTGCGGCCGGACTGCCAGACGTAGGGCCGGTGCGGGTCGCTGCTGCCGAACCAGAAGCAGAACGGCGTGCCCTTCGGCCGTGCCTTCAGGAACGCACCGAAGTTCTTGAACGTCGGCCCGGACGGGTCCTGCGTGCGGCCGCCCGGCCCCAGCCGGCCCGGCCCCCACGCCTTGCGGCTGTGGCCGACGGCGTAGCCGGCGTCGTGCAGCAGCTCGGGATAGGTCTTGAACTTCGCCTGGAGCGTGCTCCAGAGGTTGGCGCTCTCTTCGAGCCGCCAGTGGAACTGCCCGGTGAGGATCGCCGCGCGGGACGGCGTACAGGACGGCGACGACGCGAACGCACGGGTGAACAGCACGCCCTCGCGGGCGACGCGGTCGAACGTCGGCGTCTTGGCGGCCGGGTCGTCGTAGGCGCCGGCGAACGGGTAGCCCCAGTCGTCGGCGATGGCGAAGAAGACGTTCGGTCGGTCCGCGGCGGTTAGCCGCGAGGCGCAGCCGAGCGCGACGAGCGCCACGATGAGGGTTCGGGTCCGCATGGCGGCCTCCGGGAGTGGGTGCGGACATGGTACTCCGTTAAGATGACCGCGGCGAACCGCTGTTACCCGCGAGACCGGACCCATGCCCCGCGACCGCGACGGCCGGCAAGAGAAGCCCAAGCCGCAGATGATTCGGGAGGTGCTGGAGGAGAAGCCGGACCTGTCCACCCGGCGGGTGCAGGCGGCGGTCTGGGAGCGGTACGGCGGCGAGGTGACGCCGCGCGAGGTCGCCCAGGCCCGCCGCAAGCTGCGTCAGGCGCTGGCCGCCCCGCCGGACGAGGGGCCGCCGGCCGAACCCGCCCCGAAGTCGCCGCGCAAGCGGCCGGCCCGTGCCAAGAAGAAGCGCGCGTCCGCGCCGCTCGTCGATGACGCCGCCGCGGGGGACGTGACGATGCGGCAGCTCGCGGCGATCCACGCGGCAGCCGAGGAGGCGGGCGGCTTGCGGAAGTTGCGGGAGGCGGTCCGCGTGGTGCTGCTGTTGCGCGAACAGGTCGGCGACGTGGACGACCGCCAACTCGCCGCGGCGCTGGACTTCCTGGGCCGCGTCACGCGGAAGGGGTAGTCGGCCAGGTTAGAACCTGGTCGGCCCGCCTTTCCGGCGATGACAGGACTCACTCCTTCTTCGCGTTCTTCGCGGGCCGGACCTTCTGCTCGTAAGCCTCCGCCTCCTCCAGCGCGATCAGGCCGTCGCCGTCGGCGTCCAGCCGGGCGAAGGCGACCGCGTCTCCCAGGAACTCGCCGCGCGACACGTCGCCGTCGGCGTTGCGGTCCATCTTGCGGAACCAGAGCGGCCCCTTCCGCCGGGCCGCCGTGGTGTCGCGGCTCGCCGTCGGGTCGGAGAAGGCGTAGGCCGCGCTGGACAGCCGCAGCGAGCCGCTCGGCTGGAGGATCGCCTTGGTGACGGCGGTCGAGCCGGGCGGCTCCAGCACGACCATCCGGTCCCACGCGGTCCGCAACTCGCGCACCCCGAGCCGTCCGTCCTTGTTGTCGTCGAGCATCTGGAACAGGTTCGGCGTCCGCACCGCATACGACAGGGTCAGGGCGATCTCGGTGGTGCCGCGCTGCAGCGCGAAGTAGCGGTCGAACTCCGCCCGGGTCAGCACGCCGTTGCCGTCGAAGTCGGCGGCGTCGAAGACCACCCGCAGGAACTGGAACTGCGGGCCGACGAGGTCGGCATCGGTGGCCGACAGCTTCCCCTGCGGGAAGTTGGCGGCCACGCCCTCCTGTGTGGTCCGCCGGCGAAAGTCCGGCGGCGGGGCGGTCGCGGTGAACTCCACCGTCTGCGCCATCACCCGCAGCACCAGCCGACCGGGCACGGTCTGCCGGACGGTCATCCCGGCGGGCCACTCCCGGCCCTCCGGCGGGCGGGCGGACACCTTGCACGCCTCGGGCTTGTCGCCCAGTTCCAGCGCGACGACGGCGTCCGGCGGGCCGGTCCGCCACCCGTCCAGCTCGGCCGCGGAGAGCGTCCCGTCGCCGTCCCGGTCGAGCCGGTCGAAGAGAGCCGCGGGGAAGCCGACCTCAGCGCGGGTAAGGGCGGCGTCGCCGTCCCGGTCGTAGCGCTTAATGATCTGCTTGACCACGGCCTCCGGCACCCCGCCGTGAAAGACCCCCAGCGTCTGAGCGTCGATCGCGGCCGGGGAACCCGCCGGACTCGTCGGGCGGATGACCTTGGCGGCGCGGACCGTGGGCGTGCTCTGCGACGAGTTCGCCAAAAGTTCCTGAGATGAGACGCACTCGTCCTCGTCGCCGTCGAGGGTCAGCAAGGTCGTCTCGGCCGCGCGCAACTCCGGCTCGGAGAGCTTACCGTCCTTGTCCCGGTCGAGCCGGTTGAACAGTTCGCGGGTCAGGGTGTTGTCGCCGGCCTGGTCGGGGAGCGGGCGGGACCGGATCAGGTCGGGGAGCAACTCTCGGTTGTGGTAGGCGAACTCGGAGAAAGAGACCCGGCCGTCGCCGTCGCGGTCAATCACATTCAACAGCGGCGGAGGGCCGGCCGCCCGCGAGTAGTACAGGCCGCCCTGGAACATCAATCGCATCCCGTCGGGCGGGAAGACGTACTCCAGCTCGTACCGGTTCAGGAAGCCGTCGCCGTCGCGGTCGAAGGCGGCGAAGAGCTTTTTCAGGTGGTCCTCCCAGCGCTTGGCGAGCGGAGTCCCACCCGTGCGGACGGCGACCTGCACTCGCAGCGGCCGCGGCTTCGCGTAGAAGACGACGTCCAGGCGGCCGGGGAAGTCGGCGGCCGCGTCGGGGCGGAACGGTGGCTGGACGCGGGCGGCCGGCGGGCGGTCCGCGGGGAGTTGCCCGGGAGCGAACGCCTCGGCCCGCGGCCGGCTCGGGCGGGCGGACCCGCGGCCCAGCGGCGAGCCGGCGACGGCGACCGCCGACCCGGACATGCGGTCCGACGGAGCGAAGCGGTCGGCTTGGTCCGGCGGCGCTGCCGTGGCGGATGCCGAGATCAGGGCGAGAAACAGTAGCCCCAGGCCGACCCGGCTTTGTTCCCTCCCCCCTTGGGGGGGAGGGTTAGAGTGGGGGGTAAGAGCGCCAAGCGGCCAGTTCGATTGTCCTGGACTAGTGGGGCGTACCCCCCACCCTAACCCTTCCCCCCAAGGGGGGAGGGAACAAGAACGGGAAGAAGCGCGGCGGCAGCTTCGGGCGCTCACGCCACCACCTCCATGACCGGCTTGGCCGTCTTGTCCACGATGCGGATCGGCCGGCCGACGTTCGAGAGGTTCTGCTTCTCGGAATCCACTCCGAGCGACTGACATACCGTCGCCAGCAGGTCGATGGTCGAGACCGGCCGCTCCGTAACGGTGGTGCCGTCGCGGCTGGTCTTGCCGACCGCCTGACCGCCCTTGACCCCGCCGCCGGCCAGGACCGTGGACCAGGCGCTCGGGAAGTGGTCCCGGCCGTTCTGACCGTTGATCCGCGGGGTGCGGCCGAACTCGCCCATCCACACGATCAGCGTCGAGTCGAGCAGGCCGCGGTCCTTCAGGTCGTGCATCAGCGCCGACCACGCCTTGTCCAGGTTGCCGCACAGCTCCTTCACCCGGTCGAAGTTGTTCTGGTGCGTGTCCCAGTTGCCCAGCGTCACCTCGACGAACGGTACCCCGCGCTCGACCAGCCGGCGGGCCAGTAGGCACCCCTGGCCGAACAGCGTTCGGCCGTAGCGGTCGCGCCGCTCCTTCTTCTCCTCGGACAGGTCGAACGCCTTGGCGGACGCGGACTGCATCAACCGGGCGGCCCGGTCGTAAGCCGAGACGTGGCTGGCCGGGACGGCCCCGGGGTGGGCCGCGGCGAACCCCTCCTGCATCTGCCGCAGCAGGTCGAACCGGGCGGCGGCGTGGTCGTTGCCGACCGCCTTCGGACGGTCGAGGTTCTTCACCTTGAGGAGTTGATCGATGTTCTCGGTCGGCTGCGCGCCGAACCCGCCGCCCTCGCCGACGATCAGCGGAGCGTACTGCGGGCCGAGGAACCCGGGGCCGTAGGCGTCGAGGTTGAAGAACCGCTGCGGGGCGACGCTGACGAAGTTCGGCAGCTCGGATGTCGGGTCGCCGAGTTCCTTCGACAGCAGGGCGCCGATGCTCGGATACTGGATGGGGCCGGTCGGCATGTTGCCGGTCCGCATGAGATACGTGGCGCGCTGGTGTTCGCCCTCCTTGGTGGACATGGACCGCAGGACCGCCATGCGGTGTCCCCACATGGCCATCTGTGGCAGGTGTTCGCCGAACCGCAGGCCGGGGGCGGTGGTGTCGATCGGGCGGTACGGCCCGCCGTTGTCGTGGCCGGGCTTGAGGTCCCACAGGTCGATAGTCGCCGGGCCGCCGGCCATCCACAGCAGGATGCAGGAGCGCTTCCGCGACGGGTCGCCAGCGGCGGCGGACGCCAAGCTTCCGAACCAGGGGCAGAGCGAGGCGCCGAGGCTGACGGCACCGACGCGGAAGAAACTGCGGCGGGACAGGTCGAGGGAGGCGGACATGGGGAAGCTCCGGTTTTCCCTGGGACCGCGGCCGTCTCGGCCGCTCTTGCTACACGGGTCAGGGGCCTTTGGCGATAGTCGAGCGCCTTGGCCGGGTGGAGCAAGAACGGCCGGGACGGCCGCGGTCCCAGGGGGGGGGTCAATGATTGAACAGGAACTCCGTACTATTCAGCAGCACCCAGAACACGTCGGCCAGCGCCTTCTTCTTGTCGCCGCTGGGGCCGCCGCGCTCGACGTAGCTGGCGTACTGGTCGTGCTCGGCCGGGGTCGGCTGGCGGGTCAGCGCCGCCAGAAACAGCGCCTCGACCCGCCCCTCGGTGTCCAGGAACGGGGCGTCGGCCACCGCCGCCAGCACGTCGCTGCTGGCCAGGCTCGTCTGGTCCGTCACCTGCCGGCCGTTCATCAGCATCAGCGATTGCAGGATCGACGTCTGCGACTCGGTCGTCTTCACCGCCGCCCGCGGGAACAGGTTGCGGAAGGCGCCGCGGCCGGCCGTGTCCTGCGGGTTGAAGAATCGCTGGTTCCGCGGCCCCTGGTCGCGCGCCCCGGTCGCCGCCAGGAAGCTGTCGTAGATCTGGTCGGCCGTCAGCCCCCGCACCGGCATCCGGGCGAACCGCCGCGGGTCGGACTGCGACTCGTGCGTCTGCTTGCTGGTCAGGTTGTACGCCCGGCTGGCGGCGATCGCCCGGATGAGC
>DASSAT010000491.1:0-2343 GCA_035699305.1 Fimbriiglobus sp.
TGCGGATTGGAAGACGATTCTTCAATTCGCAATCCGCAATCCGCAATCCGCAATGGCAAGAGCCAGCGGATACCCAGCAACAGGCACGCCAGTCCGACCAGGTTCCACACCCAGGCGCTGGCCCAGTACGGCAGACCGGCCGTCGGGTAGTACAGGAGGGCGTAGAACGGCGGGTTGCGGAACGCCTCGAACTCGTTCCACTTGCCGGGCGGGAAGAGCGACTGCTGGTACGGGAGTAGCGCCGCGTGGTCATAGATTGCCCCCTCCCGGCCGTCGCGGATCATCCGCGCCGGGCTGTAGAAGGCGAGGTGATCGACCGACACGAGCTGGCCGACCAGGTCGAACTGCCAGTCCCCCAGCGCCAGGCTAACCAGCCACGTCGCCCAGACCAGACCGCCCGCGACCGCCGCCAGCCACCGCCGCGGTCGAAGGAATGCCGCGGCCCGTTCGTAAGTGAGACTCACGGGCGAAGTACCTCCCGGACTAGGGCTTCGGGGACTTCGCTCATCAACTCTACGCGGCCCAGTCGGGTCTGCAGGACGAACCGCAGCTTGCCGTCCAACACCTTCTTGTCCCGCCGCATCACCGCGATTAGGTCGTCGGCCGGCCAGTCCGGGTTCGGGGCCGTCGGCAGCCCGAACGCTTCCAGCAACTTCACCTGCCGGGCCGTGACCTCCGGCGGGATCAGGTTCATCCGCTCGGCCAGCCGGCTGGCACAGACCATGCCGGCGGCGACCGCCTCGCCGTGCAGCCAGGTGCCGTACCCGCCGACCGTCTCGAAAGCGTGGGCGAAGGTGTGGCCGTAATTCAGTACCGCGCGCAGGCCGGTCTCCTCGCGCTCGTCCTGCTCCACCACGTCCGCCTTGAGCCGGCACGACCGACCGATGATGTGTTCCAGGTGGTGCGCGTGTCGAGCGAGGACGCCGGTGGCGTTCGCTTCCAAATAGTCGAAGAACTCGGCGTCGAGGATGACGCCGTACTTGACCACCTCGGCCAGCCCGCTCTTGAACTCCCGGTCGGGGAGGGTGGTTAGGAAGGCGGTGTCGATCCACACACCGGCCGGCTGGTGGAACGCGCCGATCAGGTTCTTGCCCTTGGGGTGGTTGATCCCGACCTTGCCGCCGACGGAGGAATCGACCATCGCCAGAAGCGAGGTCGGGACCATCAGCAGCGGCAGCCCGCGGTTGTACGTCGCGGCGGCGAACCCGGCCAGGTCGCCGACAACGCCGCCGCCGACGGCGACGACCAGGGTGTTCCGATCGGCCGGCAACTCGGCGAGCCGGTCGTACAGGGTCGCCGCGAACGCCAGAGACTTCGTCTCCTCCCCCGGTGGCAGCGTCGCCAGGGCCGTCCGCAGTCCGATGCCCGAGAGCCGGGTCTCGATCTGCCGGGCGTGGGGGGAGATGTTCTCATCGGTGACGACCAGGGCCGACGCCGACCGCGGGGCGACGGCCCGGGCGAACGGGCCGACCCCGGCTGGGTCGGCGGTGGTGAGGGCGACGTCGTAGGACCGCGGCCCGAGGTTGACGCGGACAGTGTGCATGGGGGCATTTCAGCGGGTCGGGGACCAATCGCCCAGGGGTCCGTTCCTGGGACCGCGGCCGTCTCGGCCGCTCTTGTGGGGCGAGTCGGGGGTCTCCGACGATAGCTAAGCGCCCCGACCCGTGTAGCAAGAGCGGCCGGGACGGCTGCGGTCCCAGGGCTGACCCGCGATGCGTCCCCGGAAGGTGACTGTTGCGGCCGGCGGTCCCGGTCGGGAAGATGGGCCGCGTGAGTGCCGCCGCCCTGTTGCCGGACGCCGCCGACCCGCCCCGCCGGCCCGACCCGCCGCCATGGGTCGAGTTCGCCCGCGCACCGCTTGTCCCGGTCGCGCTGGCGGCAACGGTCGGGCTGGTCGCGGACCGCTATCTCACGGTGCCGCTCGACGCGGCGCTGGCGGTCGCCGTGGTCGGGCTGGTCGGGTTCGCGGCCCGGTCGCTCCGCGGGCGGGTCGCACCGGGCGCCGCGCTGCCGCTGTTGTGGGTAACATTCGCCGGGCTGGCCGCGGCCCGACACCACACCCACCGCCATTCGTTCGACCCGGACGACGTGGGCGAGTTCGCACAACTCGAACCCGCGCTGGTGCGCGTCCGGGGCGCCCTGGCCGAGGAACCGGTCGCCCGGTTCGCCGCGAAGTCGGACCCGCTGGAGCCGGTCAACCGCCCTGGCCGCGACTCGGCCGTGCTGCGGGTGACGGCCCTCTCCGCCCGGGACGGGTGGCGGCCGGCGTCCGGTCTGGCCCGGCTGTCGGCGGACCGCCCGCCCGACTCGATCGGCCGGCCGGCGCTGGGCGGGCTGCGGGCC
>DASSAT010000492.1:0-7533 GCA_035699305.1 Fimbriiglobus sp.
TAGCCCCCTGTTGGCTCGCTTCAACAGGGGGCTGACGCTCCCCGCTCGCCGGCACGAACGACAGCACCCGCCGGGCGCGGCCGTCGGCCGGGGCGTCGAGCCGGACGTAGCGCTTGAACGGCACCGAGGTCAGCCCGCCGCGCGCGTTGTCGTCGCGGAAGGCGGCCAGCGGCGGCTTGCGGTGCGAGTCCTCGTCGGCGAAGAGGCGGAACCCCGGGTCGTCGGGGCCGGCGGCCTGCACGTCGAGGAGCTTGCCGGGGAGCAGGCCGGTGCCGCCGGCGAAAAGGACGCGGTTGTAGAAGTCGAGGTTGCCGGCCGCGGTCGGCCCCAGCCCGATGACGACGCCGCCGCCGCGCTTCAGGTGCGCGTCCAGCTTGGCGACCGCCGCGGGGCTGAGCCGCGGCATGTCGCACAGGAAGACGCAATCGACGCCGGAGAGGTCGCCGAGTGTCGGGTCGTCGAACTCGGTCAGCGAGAGCGTCTTCGGCCGGGCCGGGTTGCCGGGGATCGGCCGGCCGCCGGGCGCCAGCGCCTCGTGCAGGTACTCGGTCGCCCGGCGGAGCGGATCGGCGGCCGGCTTGCCGTTGACCAGCACGGCTGAAAGCCCCTGGCGGACCTCGACGGCCAGCGTCCGCACGTCGTCGGCCGGCAACTCGTCGGCGTCGGCGAGCTTCGCCTGGATCAGGTGCAACCCGGACTCGCGGAACCGGGCGCCGCCCTCCAGGGCGAACGTCACCGTCACCCGCTGCCCGGCCGGGATCGACTCGATCACCCGCTGCTCTACCGGCAAGAGTGTCACTTCGCCGCCGGGCCGGCCGAGGTGCAGTTCGAGTCGCACCCCCTTGCGCTCGGCCCGGCCGAAGTTCTGCACCGCCGCGGTGACGGCCGCGGGCGCGTCCGCCAGCGGCAGCGGGTCGGCCAGGACGAGGTCGGTGATCGCCAGGTTGTCCAGCTCGCCGCCAGCCGCGTCCACGACCGCCACCTCGGCCCGCGGCAGCACCCGCTGCCAGACCTCGGGGCTGGTGCCGTCGTCCTTGGGCAACAGCCCCGTCCACGCGGAGCGCTGCAGGTCGGTGAACAGCAACACTTGGCGGCGCGGGTAGGCTTTCGGCGACTTGGCGAGGGTGTCGGCGACGAGTGCCAGCCCGCTACTGAGGTCGGCGGCCCCGTGGGTGGGTTTCAGGTTGCGCAGCTCGGCGAGCACCTTGTCGGCGTCGGCGGACGGCCCGGGGACGACCGCCTGGGCCGGCCCGGTCAGCGCGATCAGGGTGAACCCGTCGCCGGGGTTGGCGGCGCGGATCGCCTGTTCGGCCTGGGCGAGGGCGGTGTCGAAGCGGGTCTTGTTGTCCGCCCGCGCCGTCAGGCTCAACGACCCGTCGATGACGAGGATGCGGTGGGTCCGCGGGGCGTTGGAGACGGCGTCCGGCGGCCCGGGGCTGATGCGCTGCCAGAGGCTTTCGGCCCATGGTGTCGCGGCGAGCATCCCGGCCAACGGCAGGGCCAGCCCGAGGACGCGGGCGGCGAGCAGTAGCCAGCGGTCGATGCGCCGGCGGTTGCGCTTCTGGGCGGCGAGCAGAAATCGGACGGCGGCCCAGGGGACGACCTGGTAGCGCTGTCGGCTCAGGAGGTGGATCAGAACAGGCACGCCGACCGCCAGCACGGCGGCGCCAACGGCGAGGGCCGGTCCGAGTGCCGGCAGTGCGAACGCGGCGAACGCGGCCGGGACGGACGGCGAGCAAGTCATGGTGGAGCGAACCCGGTGGGGGCCCGGTGTGTCATTTCGGGCGTCGGCCGACCGGTTCGGTCGGTGATCCTGTCAGTATGGGAGGTCCAGCGGGCGGGTGCAACGGTTGGCGGTTACGGTTGACAATTCCGTCCCCCTCGCTACCATGACCCCACACGGATCGGGCTGTAGCTCAGTTTGGTAGAGCGCTTGGTTCGGGACCAAGAGGTCGCAGGTTCAAATCCTGTCAGCCCGACTCGATGACCCCCGGTGACAGAAGTTGTCATCGGGGGCTTTTCGTTGACAGGACAAGCACTTCCGGCAGAGTTCCCGACCCGATCCTGCGGCTCGTTCGACGACCCCTTCGTGGCAGCAATTGCCACCAAATGACCCCCATTGCACCCAGTTGGTGCAACCGGTGGTGCAACCAAATTCGACTGGTTCATCGGCCGGTCGGCCGTTCCGTTCCTCTGAGCTACTGCCCCGGTCGTTGAGTTCGTGCCGTCCGGCAGCGGCAGCGCCGGCAGTTTCTCGACCGCACCCCGCACGTCGAGCAACCGCGGGTCGGTGTAGACGTTCATCGTCAGCTTGATGTCGCTGTGCCGCATCGCGGCTTGTGCCGTCCGCGGGGCGGTCCCGGTCTTGCTCAGCAGGGTGCCGAACGTGGTCCGCATCGCGTGTACGTCCACCGTCCGGCCCCGGTCGTCCCGCTTCGGGATGCCGGCCGCCCTCAGGTCGCGGTCGAGGATGCGCAGCAGGCCCGCCGGTACGTCGAACACCCTGATGCCGGCCGGCAACCGAATCGGGACCGGTTCACCCCTCCCCCGGGCCGCGCTCTGCAACGCTCCCAGTTTACCGTCTAGCCGGCGCCGGAGGTCCGCGGCGAGGTCGTCCCGGATCGGGAGGGCGTTCCCCTCCCGGTTCTTCTCGTCGGCCGCGTGGAGTTGGAGGAACGCCCGTCCGGGGTTCAGGTCGAGTTGCCCGACGGTCAGGGACGCCAGTTCGTTCTTACGGAGCCCGGTCAGCACCAACGCCTTGTAGATCAACGTCCGCTCCCGCCCGATCTCCTGGAGCCGGACCACCGTCCCCGGTTTCAGTTCCGCGTAGCGTTCGCCCTTCCGCCTGCCACGCCGGACGGTCCGGGCGTCGGTCAGCGGGCGCACCGCCGCCACGGCGAGCAGCCGCGTCAGTTCGTCCTCGGTCAGCGCCCGCCGCTGGCGCCGTGGATCGACCTTCTGGTCGGCCTTCGGCACGCGGCCAAGGTCGTGGCTCGCCAGCCGGCCCGACTGGACGCACCAGTTGGCGAACGCCACGAGAGATTCCCGGTAGTAGTTCCGGCTCCGGGCGCTCATGCCCTCGCCAATGCGTGCGGCCAGCCAGTCCTCGAAGGCTTCGCGGTCGAAGTCGGCCGGGGTGGCGAACCCGCAATCCTTCGCCGCCCGGCGGACGGCACGCAGGACGTTCGCCCGGTACACGTCCGTCACCCCGGCGGCGATCAGGGACCGCTCGTATGCCGCGAGGTGTTCGTCGAGCGGGATGGCGGCCTGCTTGGCCGCGTCGAGGGCCTTGCGGTCGAGGGTGCCGGCCTTCACCTGCTCGACCTCCCGCTCCCACCTCTTCAGCAGTTGCTCCACTGGCCCGTAAAGCGTGTTACTGCCGACATTGGCTCACCCCTATCGATCCATTACAATCCACCCGTACCTACCCTTTCGACACGAATGTGCGGGAGATGTTCTCCAACCGGAAGGAGTACTGTTCCATCATGCGATGGGACGGGGAGGGGCCGTGAACGAAGCCGAAACGTGCCGCCGACTCGTCCGGCCTCGTCTGGAAGCCGCCGGTTGGGATGACTCACGTCAGCATTTCTATTCCGAGCAGATCCCGTTCACCGACGGCCGGATCGTCACCCCGGGCGGCAAGCCCACCCGTCTCAAGAAGAAGATCGCGGACTTTCTGCTCCGTTACACCCGCGACATCACCCTCGGCGTCGTCGAGGCCAAGTCCGATCGGAGGCCCGCCGGTGACGGTCTCCAGCAGGCCAAGGACTACGCCGAGATCCTAGGCCTCAAGTTCGCGTTCGCCACGAACGGCACCGACATCATCGAACACGACTACTTCACTGGCATCGAGCGAGAGATTGACCGCTTCCCGCCGCCCGCCGAGTTGTGGGAGCGTTACCAGACCGGCCAGCGGCTTGGGCCGGACGCCTCGGCGGCCTTGCTGCTCCCCTACTACAGCCAACCGAACAAGGAACCACGCTATTACCAAAAGATCGCCATCACCCGCGCCGTCGAGGCGATCATCGGCGGCAAGCGGCGGAACCTGCTGACGATGGCCACCGGCACGGGCAAGACGCAGACCGCCTTCCAGATCTGCTGGAAGTTGTGGTCGAGCGGTTGGAACGCCCGGAGCGAGGTCGGGCGTCGCCCGCGCATCCTGTTCCTGGCCGACCGCAACGTCCTGGTCGATGACCCGATGGCCAAGGACTTCGCCCCGTTCGGCGACGCCCGCCACAAGATCGCCGGCGAAGCCATCAAGTCCCGCGAGATGTACTTCTCCATCTACCAGGCCATCGCCGCCGACGAAAAACGACCGGGCCTGTACAAGGAGTACGCCTCGGACTTCTTCGACCTGGTCGTCGTGGACGAGTGCCATCGCGGGTCGGCACGCGACGAGTCGAACTGGCGGGACATCCTCGAATACTTCGAGCCGGCCTTCCAGCTCGGCATGACAGCCACACCGCTGCGCGAGGACAACCGCGACACCTACGACTACTTCGGCGATCCGCTCTACACCTACTCGCTCAAGCAGGGCATCGAGGACGGCTTCCTGGCCCCGTACCGCGTTCACCGCGTGCTGACGACCTACGACGCGGCCGGTTGGCGACCGAACAAGGGGCAGAAGGACAAGTACGACCGCGAGATTCCCGACGGCGAGTACCACACCAAGGACTTCGAGCGGGTCGTCAGCCTGCGCGGCCGCACCGAGGCCATCGCCCGGCACATCACCGAACACCTGCGCAAGACGGATCGCTACGCCAAGACCATCGTCTTCTGCGTCGATCAGGAGCACGCCGACCAGATGCGGCAGGCGCTGCACAACCTGAACCGCGACCTGGTCCGCGAGGCCGAGAAGGCGGGGTCAGCGTTCGCGGCCCGCGTCACGGCCGACGAAGGCGACATCGGGCGGGGGCACCTCAGCCGCTTCCAAGACCCCGAGGAGCGGTTCCCGGTCATCCTCACCACGTCGCAGTTGCTCACGACCGGCGTGGACGCGCCGACCTGCAAGAATGTGGCCCTGGTCCGCGTCGTCGGCTCGATGAGCGAGTTCAAGCAGATCGTCGGCCGGGGCACCCGCGTCCGCGAGGACAAGGGCAAGCTGTTCTTCAACATCATCGACTACACCGGCAGCGCGACGCAGAAATTCGCCGACCCGCTGTTCGATGGCGAGCCGGTCAAGGCGACCGTTGAAACCATCGACGAAGACGGCCAGACCATCGAGGACAGCCAGCAAACGGAGAAAGAAGAAGAACCGACCGGCGTGCCGATGTACGACGACGACCCGACCACCCCGCGCAAGTTCTATGTGCATGGCGGGCCGGTCGCCATCGATACCGAGGTGACGCTCGACCTCGACGCGGCCGGACACAAGCTCCGCACCGTCGAGGTCCGCCAGTACGTGGGCGACGCGGTCCGCACCCTCTACACGGACCCGGACGACCTGCGGCGCAAGTGGAGCAACTTCGAGCAGCGGTCGGAGGTCATGGAGCAACTGGCCGAGCGGGGCATCGACTTCAACGAACTCGGGCAGTTGGCCGGCACGCCGGACGCCGACGTGTTTGACCTGCTCTGCCACGTCGCTTTCAACGCGCCACTCCGCACCCGGCGCGAGCGGGCCGAGCGGCTGCGGAAGGACAAGCAGGACTTCTTCGACCAGTTCGGACCGGAGGCTCGCGCGATCCTGGCCACGCTGTTGGAGAAGTACGCCGAGCACGGCACCAACCAGTTGAACATCCCCGACGCGCTCGAGGTGCCGCCGATCTCGGATTACGGCAACCTCGTCGAGATTGCCGACAAGTTCTTCAAAGGAACGGACAAGCTCCTGGCCGCCGTGGGCAAGATGCACGAACTCCTTTACGCCGCGTGACGGAGGGACCGACGCAGCGACATGGCCAAGCAATCCCGCAAGGCGACGGCGCCCCTCACCACCGCCCAGCGGCTGGGCAGCCTGCTCAAGTCGGCCCGCGACGTGATGCGCAAGGACAAGGGGCTCAACGGCGACCTCGACCGGCTGCCGCTCCTCACCTGGCTGATGTTTCTTAAGTTCCTCGACGACCAGGAGCAGCTCCGCGAAGAGCGGGCCAAGCTGAAGCGCGAGAAGTTCCGGCCAACCATCGCCGGGCCGTACCGCTGGCGGGACTGGGCCGCAAAGGAGGACGGCATCACCGGCGACGAACTCCGCAAGTTCCTCGGCCACGACGAAGTCATCCTCGACGGGGCCAAGCGGGAAGGGCTGCTCAAGTACCTGCGCGGCTTCGTCGGCAGCGCCGAGCCGCGGCAGCGGGTCGTCGGCGACGTGTTCAGCGGCGTGCAATCCCGCATGGAATCGGGCTACCTGCTCCGCGACATCATCAACAAAGTGAACGGCATCCACTTCGCCAGCAGCGAGGAGATCCACACCCTCGGCCACCTCTACGAGTCGATGCTCAAGGAGATGCGCGACGCGGCCGGCGACTCCGGCGAGTTCTACACCCCGCGTGCCGTCGTTCGCTTCATGGTCGCGGTCACGAACCCCCGCCTCGGCGAAGTGATCCTCGACCCGGCGGCCGGCACCGGCGGGTTCATGGTCGAGGCGTACTCGCACCTGGAGAAGCAGTGCAAGACGGTCGAACACCGCCGCACCCTCCAGGACGCCAGCATCGTCGGCCACGAGGCCAAGCCGCTGCCGTTCATGCTCTGCCAGATGAACCTTCTCCTGCACGGCCTCGAAGCGCCGCGGATCGTGCGCGGCAACAGTCTCGAACAACGCCTCACCGACATCACCGAATCCCAGCGGGTAGACGTGATCCTCACCAACCCGCCGTTCGGCGGCGAGGAGGAACGCGGCATCCTGTCGAACTTCCCCGAGGACAAGCAGACCGCCGAGACGGCCCTGTTGTTCCTGCAACTCATCATGCGGCGGCTCAAGAGCACGCCGAAGCCGGGCCGGGCGGCGGTCGTGGTGCCGCACGGCGTCCTGTTCGGCGACGGCATCTGCGCCCGCATCAAGCAAGAGCTGCTGGCCAAGTTCAACCTGCACACGGTTGTCCGCCTGCCGAACGGCGTCTTCGCCCCGTACACCGACATCCCCACGAACATCCTCTTCTTCGACCGCAGCGGCCCGACCGAACACGTCTGGTACTACGAGCAGCCGCTGCCCGAGGGCCGCAAGAAGTACAGCAAGACGGCCCCGCTCCAATTCGAGGAGTTCGCCGACTGCATCGCCTGGTGGCCGAAGCGCGCGGAGAACGACCGGGCCTGGAAGGTGCCGGCCGAACGGATCGCCGAGAACGGCTACAACCTCGACATCAAGAACCCGAACGCCAAGGCCGACTTCGAGCACCTGCCGCCGGAGCAACTGGCCGACGACATCCTCCGGAAGGAACTCCGCATCGCCGAGATCATGCGCGAGATCAAGGAGCTGCTCGGGAGGAAGCCGTGAACTCGCCCGGTGTTTCGGGTATCGTGAATGAAAGGGAGGAATGCACGATGTCCATACTCACCATCGAGGAAGCTCAGGCTCAGTTGCCGCGATTACTTCAGGAATTGACG